>JANXOO010000161.1 GCA_025353525.1 Schlesneria sp.
CGTATCCTGACGACGACTCGCGGTGAGCTCGATCTGTCGCTGCTCGATGAAAACACATCACCCGAACGGGTTCCGCTGTTTCCGGAGGCTCATCCTGTTGAAGTGGCTGGCACGTCTGAGGTATCGGCGCCCGTCCGATCACAGGTTTCGATTCTGTTGCCACGACACCCATTGCGAAAAGAGACGTTGCAAGGGGACCGGGCAGCATGCGGATGGCTATTCTCGCCCCTCGACAGTTTTCGCAAAGTTGATCTGTTTGAATTGCTAAATGGCAGCTTCGATGTGCATCGTCTGAAAGGTGTGTTCAACGTCGGACAGGAATGGCTGCTGTTCAACCGTGTCGGAGGTGAGTTGACGTGCGAATCGATACCGTACCGGCGTGACAGCCGGCTGGAAGTGATCCTCGATCAACCTCATTTCGACTGGAACGAATTCGAATCACTGTTGCTGAACTGTTTGCGTGTTGGCTGATTCGATTGATGGAGAGCCGACGATGAGGTACCACTTCGTTCCAAAATCGCACTGTCAACGAGCCTTCAGCCGAACAGCCCGGCCTGCCGTCGAGATCGATTCCGAAGATATCGTCACTTTCGAGACATCAGACGATGCCTATCTGCGACTGAGTCACGGCGAGTCTCCCGACGAAATCCCGGATGAAGACTACAACGTCGTGACCGGGCCGGTCGCGGTTAACGGATCCGAACCGGGTGACAGTCTGCAGATTGATATCATTTCGATCCGGATGCACCGGGCCTGGTCGGTCTGGATTCCAGGCTATGGTCCGCTCGGGCATTTGACGGACAGTTTGCGAATCAGGCAATTGACAGTGACGGGCGATCGAGTGATCGTCAGCGATCGCATCCAGGTTCCGCTCTCGCCGATGATCGGCTGTCTCGGGGTTGCTCCGGCAACCGGTGCCGCATCGACGCTTGAACCGGCATACCCGTTTGGCGGCAACCTTGATCTGTGTGAACTTTCGGCGGGTGCCTCGGTGTTGCTACCGGTGCAAACGTCGGGCGGCTGGCTGGCCTTGGGCGATTTGCATGCAGCGATGGGAGCCGGCGAGCCCGCGCATATCAGTCTTGAAGCGTCTGGCGAAGCGATTGTTCGGGTGAGTGTGATCAAAAAACGTTCACTCGCCGGACCTGTGATCCGGTTTTCGAATCGTACGTCTTATGTCACGGTTCTGAACGAAGAAGGGACGCTCGAACAAGCAGTCCAGGTCGCAACCGAACGGGCGTATGAGGCACTGGTGACCGATTTCAGGATGACGCCGGATGAAGCGTACGCTTATTTGTCCTCGCGAGTCAGTCTTCGTTTTGGCGGCCCGGCATCGCCCATCGTGATTGCTGAAATACCCCATCCGCACTGAATAGGCTGCTCAGCGTGAGCGTCTTGCGCCGGAGAGACCGGGGACGCGATTCACGACCGGTTGCCGGTTCGTATTATCGTGACTCAGGATCAGGTTTGTGCCAACGAAATACGAATGAAAATCGTCGACAATCAGATTGTGGGTCCTGGTCGGCAACACTTCTTCGTCCACGGAATCGAGCACCACCACGCCATAGGGTGTGTGAAGACCCATCCCCGGCTTCAGTGATCGGGATTTGATCCAACCCTGACCCGACACCCAGAACAGATGACCTCCTGTTGCTCGCACTGATTCATTCGCAAATTTCAGACTGAATAGCGGTTCGGGCGAGCGTTGGGTCGTCAGCAAGACGGGAGCGAATTTCAGTTCTCCGCTACGAGGGTTCTGGGCCAGCACGAGGTCTCCCGCCTGAATGCGTTCGATCGCAATCGGTCCCGTTTCGGTCCAGATCAGGGTGCCGGGTGCGAGGCACTCGCGACGAGCGGTGAATTCGGGAACGCTGGGCGGTAGCACGACGGATTCGTAACGGGTTTGAATCACTTTTGTCCCGGTCGGATAACTTTCGACTTTGGCATTCCACCACGACCACCACTCTTCGGGAGTCGATTTTGAGACGCCGATATCCGCTCCCTCCGAGACGGATTCAGAATCGGTTGCGGACTCATTATTGTCGTCGGTCGTCATCGACAGAAGCCGCATGACTTTATCGTTGTTCGCCAGAATATTGCGATTCAGCTCATCGACTTCCAGATCGGCGATCCGAAGCATTTGCTGAGTCCAGTTCTGAACGGCGAACACCGAATTGGTGCCCAGTCCCTGCATCGGAATAATCCGATCAAGTGTCGCGACATTTTTTGTCTCTTGCATTTCGACCGAAACGGATCGTCGCCAGACCAGTTGATTATCTCGCGTCATCGTAAATTGATCGCGTTTTGTGACCGGGGTTTTTAATGCCGCCAGCAAGACCGGAACGAACGTCTGTTCATCACGTCGACCGAGCGATCGGGTGGCAGACTGTCGAACGGCGGCATCGGAGTAGTCGAGTGCATGACGGATCAGCGACAGCGAGGCTTCAGGCATTGGAAGCGACGCCACAACATCGACCGTACACAATGCGCCCGCTGCGTCCTGATTCGAAAAGAATTGTTCCAGACCGGCGATTGCCAGCGGATCGCGGAATTGCTTCAGGTCCCTCATCACATCTTCGCGTGAACGGGATTTGTCGAACAACGAGGCTGCCAGTGCAAAAAGTTCTTTTCCGTGTTTCCGCAGATATTTCCCGGTATCTCGTTCAATCTGCGTCTGATTTTCAAGAGTCCGCTTGTCGGTCCACATTCCCTGAAAACGGACTTGTCCCAACCGTTGCCGTGCCTCAACGTGATTCGGAGCGAGCGCCAAAACGGCGTTCCAGTGAACCCGTTCCTGTGCTGGCAGCGCGTGCTTGCGGCAGAATTCGGCTAACCGGATCTGGCCACGAATCGAATCGTCGGTCTGTCCCCGGAGTTCCCGGTACTGGTTCAGTCGATCGCTGTTTTGTGCGACTTCGGCAGCATCGTCCAGAGACATCCAGCGGTCGCGAATTCGGACATCACCCCGAGCCCAGTGTGCTTCGGGCGACCTGGCATCTCGTTGCAGTGCCAGTTCGAGTCGCTGATCTCGGGCGTTGTTGTCCAGGTCAATTTCTGCTTCGAGAGCCGAATCGACAATAGATCGCGGTTGCTCGACTCCCTCGCAGCACTGCCACGATTGCTGTAGCGAGAAAATGACAACAAGAAGAGCAGGCCGGAACAGACGTCGTGATTTGAGAGAATCCATGTGGCACCGCGCAGAAAGCGATTCGAGCACCAGAACGACTGTATTAGACAACCCTGTCTGCAACTGTACAAGCCACAGCGATCAGGTGGCGCTGTTCAAGCCACAGTATGCTGGCGACATTGTCAGGATCGTGCCAATGAACCGGTTGTCGCCTGAAGGGCAAAGTTAAATGACCCTTGCGACTGTATGACGGGCGGATTCCGAATTTGTCGGGAACACGCAAACGCAGGTATCTGGCACTTTGCATTGCGTTTCGGCCCGTTGGGCAACGCTGTGAAGTATTTGCGTTCGAACAAAACAGCGGTTTCGATTCGAACCTCTTTGTCCCGGAGGTGACTACATTGATTAGCCTGTCACAACGCTCAGTTCGTTAACGATACGGCTGATGCCGTCGATTTTGCGAAGTGATTCCTGGGCCATCTGCTTCTGGTAGTAACTCGTGACGCTGCCGGACAGAAATACGTCCTGATCGATGACCTCGTACCTGACATCACGGCGGCCGATGTAGGGGTCGCGGGAAAGGACGAAGTGAACTCGATGATTCAGGTCGTGCGCTTCGTGGACGATGTAATTGACTGACATGATTTCGGTCGATTCGACGCAAATGGCCCTGTCGTTCGTGTTGTCCGTGCGGGGGCAACAAGCTCTCTTGTCCCATCGTCACGAACAAATCAGGGACTGCATCCGAAACTTGCTCGCTCTGGCGAATGGCAGAAACTGCCGAAATTGGTCGCGATTGGAGCGATCGTGCCGATTTGAATGACATCAATTGCAACAATTCACTGGAAAGCAGTGAAACGACTGCTGATTCCGGTGACGTGACGGATATTGGTCAGAGCATTAAAACGGGGACGGGCGTCAGAAAGACCCCGGGCGCGCCGGCGTCCCCCTTTTTATGCCGGTGAATTTTCCAGTACCGGTGGCCTGACTGCTTTTGGAATATCCCGATTCATGCTGCATTAGCAATCGAAGAATTCTTTTCGCGGAGCACTTCTTCAAATACTTCGGCGGCTTGTCGAGCGTTGTTTTCGATCCGAAGTCCGGAAGCGATTTGCCAACAGGCGTCTCGCATGGAATTTCTTTCGGATGTGGGCAGCGAGAAATGGCGGTCAATCTGCCCGATCAATTCACGAATCGACCACGCATCCGGGATGACGTAGCCATTGCGGCCTTGTTCGATAATGTCGGCCCCCCCTGCCGTTGCCGTTGTAATCACAGGAGTTCCGCACGCCATCGCTTCGAGGTTGACGTTCGGGAATGGTTCATAAATCGTCGGCAAAACAAACAGGTCGCCCGCTCCGTAAAATCGTTCGATCGCCGATTGGCGGCCGGCAAACAACACCCGGTGGTCCACCGACCGTGATTTGGCAATTCGTTTGTACCGGGCGATGTCTCCTGCTCCGAGTACGAGCAATCTCGTTTCACGGTCTTTCAATCCCGCCAGCGCCGCAAGCAGGGAATCGAGTCCCTTGCGGCGGAAGTCCATCGATGCAAACACGATCAGCGGCGAGTCGTCGGCAGGCGTACCGAATTGCCGGAATAACTCTTCGCGAACTTCCGCTCGGGCCGACCGGACGCCCGGATGAAAGACGTTCACATCGACGCCGTTGACGATCCGGCGAATTCGTGACTCATCGACGCCGAAATATTCGGTCAGCAGCCGGGCATCGAGCTTCGATTGAACGATGACTCGACGCACCCCGTCCGGACGGAACAGGCGTCGTTCGAGTTCAAAAATTGCCCGATGACGGGGATTGAGTTTCTGCAGCCAGCGCGAGACCGGATGGCGGTACCAGACATTGACCCAGTGTGTCTGCATCGGGTCTGTCAGCCGATACGTGTCGAGTCCTTCAACACGCGACAGACCGTGGACGATATCGAATGGCCGGGATTGGGTCACCTTGCGGCAGTTCTCGGCGAATGAGCGATTTCTGGTCCATGAGGTCAGCTTGTTCACCTGGACGGGGAGAAAATCAACCTCGTCCCGCAACTCGTCGTCGATCCCTTCGCCGATCACTGTAACTCGGTGCCCCAGTCGTTGCAGGCCGCGAAACAGGTTAACACAGTGACGCTCGGCCCCGGCCTTTTTCAGCGAACAGTGTCGGCGAACGAGTGCAATATGCATTACGCGGACTTTCTCAGTTTGACTTCAAGCTGGCGTTTGACGCTGGCAAAGACCGTCTCGACCGACAGATCTCGCAGACATCGATGATGTTTCAGCGGGCATTCGCGTTGCTGGCAAGGGCCGCAGTCGAGCTTCAGTTGCAGATGCTCGCTTTTGTCATAGTGCGTCTCACTCCATGCGATGTGCGTGGGACCGAACAACGAGATGACCGGTGTGCCAAATGGGGCCGCGAAGTGCCTTGGTCCAGAGTCCGTTGTGACGAGTAACTGAGCCGCTCGAATGGCGGCTTTGGTCAGGCCGATACTGAGTGGAACGTCGGCCAGGCTGAAAACCGATGGATGACCCGCGTCGGCAGCGATCCGGCGTGCATCATCCCGTTCGGCAGGTCCGCAAACGACCAGTACGGACTTGTCGAGTTCACGAGCAACCCGATTGGCGAGTTCTGCGAAATATTCCCTTGGCCAATTCTTGGCGGCCCCAAAGGCACCGCCCGTATTGAGGCAGACGAATGGAACGGGGTGGTCCTTTGTCGATTCTTTCCAGCGGCCTGCCTGAACGGACCAGCGACCATGCCAGAAGTCGTCCAGCTTCGCCTGATCGGCCGGTTGCACGGCCAGTTCTGTCTTGCGCCTGGAAACCTCGCACCCGAGCGGTTTGACGAGCCGCAGATATTCGTCCAGCACCGGGTGCGGTTTGGATTTGTCCCCCGGAATGACACAATCGGTCAGTAACCAGCCACGCAGATCACGCGCAAATCCAACGCGTTGTTTGGCACCTGACAGCCAGGCCAGCACACCTGTTCTTAACGAATTCGGCAATAATAGCACCGTGTCAAATCGTTCGGCGCGCAGTGATCGTGTGAACGCCAATCCTCGTTGAGACGATTCCTTGCCGCGCGGGTTGTAGAACATCGGGCGATCGATTAATCCGGTCCCCGCCAGGACCTCCGCCACATACGGCCGCATGACCCCGACAATTTCGGCAGAATCGAACCTGGTCCGCAGAGCTCTCAGGGCGGGAGTCGCCATGACGACATCGCCAATCCAGTTCGGCAGAAAAACGGCCAGTTTCATTGTGTGACTCTGCTCCCGATTGAAACGAATCACGCAGCGCGGCGTTCCGATTTAACGGGAAGCGGGATCGTGATCGCCAGCGTTTCCGCATCTCGCAAACGCCGGACAATCTCGGTTGTTGAAACGCCTGGTGTGACTCCGAGAGCCTTGACGCGACCTCCATAGGACTGAACGACTTCGCGACCGACGATTTCGTCATCGCGATAGGTTCCTCCTTTGACAAGGACATCGGGTTGAAGTTGCCGCAGAATCACGTGTGGCGTCTCTTCGTCAAAGATGACCACGTAGTCGACCGACTCGAGGCCGGAAAGCATCTGAGCCCGATACTGTTCGTCGAAGATCGGGCGATCAGGGGCTTTGTTCAGCCGGCGAACACTTTGATCACTGTTGATCGCTACGATCAGACAGTCACCTTCGCAAGCGGCCTCGCGGAGGTAGCTGATGTGACCGATATGCAGCAAGTCAAAGCACCCGTTTGTCAGAACGACTTTCTGGCCCGCTTTGCGTCGCGCCGAGACATGCCGCGCCAGTTCATCCACCGAGCAGACTTTTCCGGCCTGTCGACGACTTCCGTGCAGCAAATCGGTCAGAATTTCCTTGCGACTGATCCGAACGACACCGACCTGTTCGACTTCCAGTCCGCCGGCAACATTGGCGAGGCGGCACAACTTTGTTGGCTCGATACCTGCGGCCATACCGAGTCCGAACATGGCGAGTACCATATCGCCTGCACCGGTGACGTCGTAGACTTCGCGAATGCGCGTTGGCAAATGAACGGGGTCGCCGTTTTGCGGTGCCAGGACAATCCCGTCACGATCGAGCGTTACGAAGGCCATCTCGAACCCGAATGTCGCAACCAGAGCCTGGCCAGCTTTATATGCCGCATCGATCGAGCGAACCTCGATCCCCGTTGCTTTCTGCGTTTCGGACCGGTTCGGTGTCACGCCGGTGGCCCCGCGATAGAGGTTGTAATCACCTCCAGCCGCCGGATCGACGATGACGGGAATTCTGTTCGCTCGTGCAGCATCGATCAGCGGTCGCAAAATCCCCACTGTACAAACGCCCTTGGCATAGTCCGAAACCAGGATGGCATCAAATTCTTTCAGCCGTGGCAAGATCCGGTCGAGTAATTCCGACGTGATTTCTGCCGCGATCGGATGACGGGCTTCGCGGTCGACACGCAGCATTTGATGAGGATGCCGATGCTGAGCCCGACCCATAAACCGGACTTTGCAGGTTGTCGGGCGAGAG
>JANXOO010000184.1 GCA_025353525.1 Schlesneria sp.
CGCTGTACACCACGTCGTCCAGCCTCGCTTTGAACCACCAGCGACCACGAATTTGTCGACAGTCAGTTTCCCGCAGTCATTCGTGGCCGCAAACGCCTGAATCGTATCCATGGCACGAACCGCGCTCTTGACCATCGGAAGCCTGGCGGGCCACTCCTTGTCCCCGGTTTCAATAAACTTGTTCCAGGTGAACGTAATCAGGTCGTCCTCGACCATTTTTCTCCCGCCCCCTTTGAACTCCAGCGGCTGGTTGGGAACATTTTTCAGTTCGACGACCACTGATCGCGTCGCAACCGCAATCTTGATCAGAAAGTCTTCGACTCCATCGGGAGGAGTCTCACGATGACTTCCGCCTCCGATAAAAAGGAAGCCGGTCTCGGAAACGACCTTTTCAGGTCGAATGACCATCAGCCAGTGTTTCCAGACTGTTCGGTCGACTTCGTCTGGCGTTCGCCATGTTTGCGACGTCAGTTCGATAGCAAAAATCGTGTGATCTGCCGCTTCTCTGGTCTCGACAAGCTTCCACGCATACGTGGCGTCAGGCTTGGCAATGTAGTCGTCCAGTGCCGTCCGATGTGGTGTCGCAGCGTCCGCTGCCCACGAAACACCATTGCAATACAAAATGCAGACCGCAGTGAGCATCACGATCGAGCGAAACGTTGTAAGCATCAATGGACTGGCTTTCTTTATTCAAGGTTTGCCTGGAAAGGAAACAGTTAAGGTCAACTAAGGATCGGCATATGAACAATTGTCGCAAGTTGCTGATATGCCAGTGGATTTCTTCAAGGCGAATCGTCGAAAGAGGAAGTGAACCACAGGGCACAGAGGCACAGAGAACACAAGCAAGAAACGGCGAATCCGCATCATGGGAGGGCGAGGTTCCGACCGAGCCGCCACGTCGCTGCGTCTGGCCACATGACAAAGACCAATAACGAATTCCTCATCCCGAAACAAACGCCCTCTCCATCAAAAAGTACACGAATTAATGAGTGAACCACAGAGGCACAGAGAAGATAAGCAAGAAAAAATGACTCCCCAAAAAATGCCATGCAAAAAAGTAGAAACGAGAAACCCCGGTCAGTGTCTCAGAGCGCCCTCGCAACGCGCCTCTTCTCTTT
>JANXOO010000237.1 GCA_025353525.1 Schlesneria sp.
CGTTCCTGACACGGAAACTAACTTACAACTGTTGACTGAACCCGGCCTGAAGGTGGAACAGGTGCCTGACCACGATTTTTCGGCGTCGCTTGAAGTTCGCTTGCTCGAACGTTAATTTTCGGCCTCGTCAACGAGCGGAAGTTCGTGCGCTGATTGTTCGCGCCGAATATGCCCCGCACGGTCGATTCGTCTTCGAGTCGACCGGTTCTATGTCAGCGGTCGTTCCAACGACCGGGTTTTGAAGGACTTCCCATGTCGACCAGGTACGTATATTTTTTCGGCGACGGTCAAGCCGACGGTGACACCACGATGAAAAGCCTGCTCGGGGGCAAAGGTGCCAATTTGGCCGAAATGGTCCGCATCGGACTGCCCGTTCCCGCCGGATTTACGCTCACCACCGAAGTCTGCACCTATTACTATGCGAATAATCGCACATTCCCTCCGGAACTCAAGCAACAAGTGATCGACGCCTTGAAAAAGGTCGAAAAATCGATGGGGGCCGAATTCGGATCATCGACCAACCCCCTGCTCTTCTCGTGTCGCTCCGGGGCGCGCGAATCGATGCCCGGTATGATGGACACAGTTCTCAATATCGGCCTCAACGATATGACTGTTGTTGCATTGGCCAAACAAACCGGCAACGAACGTTCGGCATGGGACAGTTATCGCCGTTTCGTCCAGATGTACGGCGATGTCGTGCTCGAACTGAAGCCCAAAGACAAGACCGAAGGTGACCCTTTCGAAGTTGCGCTCGAACACAAACGGGAAAAAGCCGGTGTCAACGAGGATTCCCAGTTGACGGTTCCGCAACTCAAGGAACTGGTCACCGAATTCAAGCAACTGATCAAGACTCGCGCCGGGAAAGATTTCCCCGCCGACCCGATGGAACAGGTCTGGGGCGCCATCGGTGCCGTCTTCGGAAGCTGGATGAATGATCGCGCGATGGTCTATCGCCGTACCTACGGCATTCCTCACGAATGGGGTACAGCCGCCAACGTCCAGGCAATGGTCTTCGGCAATCTTGGTGACGACTGTGCCACGGGTGTCGGACTGACTCGCGACTGCGCTCTGGGAAATCCCGGCTTCTGCGGCGATTATCTCATCAATGCCCAAGGTGAAGACGTGGTGGCCGGAATCCGGACCCCCAAGCGAATCGAAGAGACCCTTTCGAGCGACATGCCCGAGTCGTACGCACAACTGAACGAGATCGGCAAGAAGCTCGAAAAGCACTACAAGGAAGTGCAGGACATCGAATTCACCATCCAGCGAGGAAAGGTCTATATGCTGCAAACCCGTAACGCGAAGCGAACGGGTTTTGCGGCTGTCCGAATTGCCGTGGATCTGGTGAATGAAGGATTGATTACTGAAGTCGAAGCGTTGCAAAAGCGCCGGATCCCCGCCGACGACCTCGCTCAACTCCTTCAGCCCATCTTCGACCCCGCGTCGAAGAAAACGGCAACCAAAGAAGGACGATTCCTCGCCAAGGGGATCAATGCCGGTCCTGGCGCTGCATCAGGAGTGATCTGCCTGTTCGCCGACGAAGCGGAAAAATTCCACGCAAAGAA
This sequence comes from Schlesneria sp., assembly GCA_025353525.1. GTDB lineage: Bacteria > Planctomycetota > Planctomycetia > Planctomycetales > Planctomycetaceae > Schlesneria. The sequence goes on from JANXOO010000237.1 coordinate 1,566, forward strand.
TCCGAACATCGATATTGTTCTGGTCCGAAAAGAAACCAGCCCTGAAGACCTTCGAGGCATGAAGGCCGCCAAGGGAATTCTGACCGCGACCGGTGGTGCCAGTTCGCACGCCGCTCTCGTCAGTCGTCAAATGGGCAAGGCGTGTATCGTCGGCTGTTCGGCCATTGATGTCGATTACACGAAGAACACCGTCAAAGTTGCAGGAAAGACGCTCAAGTCGGGCGACTTTATCTCGATGGACGGTTTCACCGGCGAAGTCTTCGAAGGCAAGGTTGAAACCAAGGATAGCGAAGTGATCCAGGTGCTCGTCCAGAAGACGCTCAAGCCGGAAGAGTCGGAAACATTCCGACGCTATTCGCAATTGATGGGCTGGGTCGACAAGCATCGCAAACTGCGAGTCCGCACCAACGCTGACACGCCGTCACAGGCCGATGAAGCGGTGGCGTTCGGAGCGGAAGGGATCGGCCTGTGCCGAACCGAGCACATGTTCTTCGATCATCTCGACGAAATTCGTCATATGATTGTGTGCGAGACCGAAGAATCGCGACAGAAAGCGCTGGCCAAGCTGCTGCCATTCCAGCGAGCCGACTTCGCCGGGCTGTTCCGCAGCATGAACGGGCGTCCTGTGACGATCCGTCTGCTCGATCCGCCACTGCACGAATTCCTGTCGGATCGGCACCTGGAAGAACATCCCGATCTCGCCAGGAAGCTGGCAAGCTGGACCGGGGGCACAATCGAAGCAGTAACCCGTCGCGTGGGCGAGTTACACGAAGCGAATCCGATGCTCGGACACCGCGGTTGCCGTCTGGGGATCGTCTACCCGGAAATCACCGCGATGCAGGCACGGGCGATCTTCGAAGCTGCCGTGCTGGTGAAGAAAGAAGGGATCAGCGTCGTACCGGAAGTCATGGTTCCCCTGGCCGGATTCCTGTCGGAATTCAAGCATCAGGAAAAAATCATCCGGGATACCGCTGACGCAGTCTTCAAGGAATCGGGTGTGACGCTCGAATACCTCGTCGGCACGATGATCGAAGTTCCACGAGCGGCCGTTCGAGCCGACCAGATCGCGACCGCTGCTGAATTCTTCAGCTTCGGTACCAACGATCTGACTCAGACAACGCTCGCGATCAGCCGCGACGATTACGGGCCGTTCATCGGCTTCTATCGCGAGCACGACATTATCCCGAACGATCCGTTCCAGACGATCGATCAGGAAGGCGTCGGCGACATCATGCGGATCGGCGTTGATCGTGGTCGATCGACTCGCCCCGACCTGAAGATCGGCATTTGCGGCGAGCACGGCGGCGATCCGGCCTCGGTCATGTTCTGTCACGACATCGGCTTGAACTATGTCAGTTGTTCTCCACGTCGCGTTCCTGTTGCCAGATTAGCAGCTGCACAGCAAGCCCTGGCAGCCGGCAAATAGTACGGCTCAAAGTTTCAGCGGATTTTCGAGCCCGGCATTCAAAACGAATGCCGGGCTCTTTCGTTTCAAGCCGACGGGTCCGGGATGATCTCTTCAACGGCAACCAGTAGTGCAAATCAGTCGAACGCAAGTGAAAAATTACTGGATGAAACACGGGGACCCCGGCGCGCCGGGGGTCTTACTGACCCTGTCCCTGGCTTGATGAAAATGCCGGAAGAACGCTTGGCCGGTGGCGTGTAAAGAGTGGGCGGCGAGCCCGGCCCCGTAAGGGTCGCAGGCCGTAGGTTATGCTTCAGCATATCTCCCATCAAAAACCGGGATGCGGATTGGGCGAATCCGGTCCCGTAAGACTCTTGTCTGTTTGCGATTTCGAATTCCGTGAAGAGTCTTTTTTCCGGTGTTACTGGTCCTGGCCGGTGTTACTGGTCCTGGTTTGAAAAGTAGTAGCCACGCAGCGAATCGTGTGAGCGGGATGACCCGTACGAAACAGGACGAACGACGTCAGGAGGGTCAATCGACAAAAGCCCATAGTTTCCTTGGCAATCGTCTAACGGCTTGTCGTTGACAGCCCCTTCCGATCCCCATGCTGGCGGTATCGTTCCCGGATTCATGTCTCCTGGCTCGTGACGCACGATCCATCCGATCCGGTTTTTGGCAAAAACGAACAAATGCAGCGTGCGACTTCTAACCGCTCCGAAGATTTCTCCGTCACCGAATGTAGATGTTCGCGAAATCGGCGGGTCCGACGGGGGAGAACCGGAGTGTGTCTGCGGGATTCACACTGGCGAGTTCCCCCGATACCGCCTTTCCATCGATCTTTAAGGTGAGCGTTTGATCGTGTACGCTCCCTTCGAGGCGATGCCACTCGCCGATTTTCAGATTCTGTGCAATGAGGACATTATTACACAGGTTCAGGCTCTCAAAACCCTTGCCGGGGCGAATGTCGAAAATGAAGCTGTGATTTTCAAGGACTTCAGAACTGCTCAAGATCGCGTCAACTGGCGTGGGAGCCTTGCCATCGTACGAGAGGACCCAGTCCTGAGCCGTCCAGTGCGATGGCCCTGCTGCTGACTCTGTGTTCCATCCCGTCAGATCGAGCCCCGTATAAATGCTGCGGTAGCCGCGATTGGCGATGGCGATGTGTTCTGCGGCGACGGGAGTATCGGGCAACTCGATCAACTTCATATTCCGATAGTGGACGATCCCCCCTTCGGACTCGATGCAGATGTAACCCTTGCGAGGGCTGGCATCCGAGCCTCGCGTGACGACTTTGCCGTTCACAGCCAGACTGACGCGTCCGTCCTGGCACTCGATGCGGTAGTGATTCCATTCCGGAGAGGGCTTGGAGCGGTCTTCGGTCGGAAAGGCCCGGCTTCCTCCGCGACCGTTCACCGGAGTCATCGTCGCTCCATGAATTGGAAAAATGTCTCCGTGAGTCGTATGTCCGTCGCCTTGACCATAGGCATTTTCCAATACCTGAACTTCAACGCTGCGATGAAAGGGAACCCCCTTCGCCGTGATGTCGTCCGCCCAGATAAAAATCCCGGAGTTCCCTTTTGGAACCATGTGCCGCCACTCGACCTCCAGAATAAAGTTCTGGTACATCCGTTCTGTCCGGATCTCGCCGATCGGCTTCCCGGTACAGATCAGCATCTCGTCCTTCACGCTCCAGGTCTGCGGCGGAGTATTGACCAGCACCCAACCGCGAAGATCCTTCCCATTGAAGAGCGGTTTGAACTCCTGCTCGTCCGCGCAGATCGCGGGATTCGTACATAACGAGGCGAGCAGCGAAAACGACACGAGCAACAACGCGGATCGAAACATCGGAGAGCCTCACCAAGAATGGAAGCAGACGGACCACCGATTTTCGATGGCTAATCGGCAAGGTTATCCGGCTGCCGGGAATTTTTCAAAACAGATGAGTCTCGTAGCGGTTGAGAACGAGCGAACTTGTGACAGAATCATTATACTTCGCGCGGTTTGAATTGAGGCCGCTGAAAACTCCGACGATTGCTGGA
>JANXOO010000250.1 GCA_025353525.1 Schlesneria sp.
ATCAAAAACCTTCACCGAGAGCCCGATGAATTCTTCTGCAACATATTGACATCGCACCAATTCGCCAGCCGCTGGCGCCGATTCTGTCTGGGCTGCGACGGAACGCCCTTCCACCCCCCAGATCATCATCATCGCCAGCGCTACGATTGATCGAGTGTCAACTCGCTTGCATGAAAGTGGCGAAAAAATGTACATCTCGAACTCTTTAGAACAAAATTTCGGTGCCAATAGTGACCTCGCTGGAAAGACGCCAGTTGAAGGGTGAACCTTGAACGTCGTTATTTTTGAAGTCCAAAGTCCCGCCGATAACGAAGGCATTTACTTTGCCGCCGCCCAACCATGCGGGTGAAGTATAACACACGAATCCGCTCATTTGCCGCTGACATCGAGATGAAACGTGTTGAACCGTGTCCGATCAATGCCAGCGTCTTCCCAGCCGTACTTGTACCACCCGATGTGCCATAGACGGATCGTTGTGTCGGCATAGCATTTGAACCCCGATTGCCGGGCCCGCTCGCAAAAAGAATAGTCCTCGGCCAGATACCAGTATCCGTCGTCGATTTCGTGAACCATCGGCATGAAAAACGGAATCGTTGGTTGGCCGAACCGCTCATTGCAAAGTGGTAGTTTTAGCGTCCGCTGAATTTCGAGGTACGCCTGACGGCGGACGAGCAGGAATCCGGTGGCGAGATACAGCATTTCCGTCAGCCCCCCGGCTTCTCCGAATACCACGTTGGGCGTATTGGGCAGAACGTGGCTGGCGATTGATCGCTTGCCTTTTTGCGGGTAGACGCCGCTTACGATCGAGACCGGATGTGATCGCAGGCGATCGACATCGTCCGGGTTAAATCCAATATCCGAATCGATCCAGACGGTTTCCTCGAAACCGTCGATCAGGGCATCCGTTGCCATCTGATTTCGGCCCTGATCGATGGCAGCGTATCCACCGACGCGATGGACCACATAGCCCCGCCGTTCCAGCTCCTTGAGGCCGACTTCACATTCGTAATGAATGAACCCGGTAAACGGGACGAGGATGACGCAGTTTGAATTTTCGTTTTGGCCGCCAGTCGCGGTCGGTGCCGTTTTTTGAATTTGCGGAAATGGTCGTGCTGCATCGGTGATGACCTGCCGGTTGGCAGGAATGCCAACGAAATTGAGCAGTTTGCGTTTGCCATCCCGGTGATTGAGTTCCTGTGCATCAAAGACCAAAAAATTTTTGGGAAACCGCTGAGAGAGATTTTCCGCAATCGAGTAATAATCATTCCAGTAAAGGCGAATTGCCTCGGTGCGATCAGATGTCGGGTATTTCGGAAACGCTTGTGACCACAGCGGATCATGATACCAGCCGGGTTCCAATTGCTCCGACCAGTGATTCGTCGGGACACGACGCGTTGAATCAAGGCTGTTGATGTAGCCTGCAACGACTTCGTCGCAAGGCCGCTTCAGGCAGACAGCTCGTAGCGAAAGATCACACTGGATCGCTTCTTCAATATGCGGCAGGTAAAACGACGCGACATCGCCCACAATCGGAGCGTCGGTCGTCGCTTTCCAGCGTGCAATCCGCTGGCGAATTCCTGGTGATCGCCCGTCGTTTTGCCAAGGGAGAATCGGCAATTGTTCGATCGATACACGGGCACCTTGCCCTTGAAGAATCTCGGCCAGTAGATCAAGACCGCATTGGCCAGCACCCAGGCCGAGGACGATTTGTTGGGACATCTGTAATTGCCGTCGGCTCACGAATTCCGCAGAACGCTCATCAAAGTTGGTTCCAAAGGCTGTTCCCTGACGCGCCCGTACTCGATCACATTTGCCGGTCAATTCATCGGTCGTCTTCGGAATCGTTACCGTTGTTCGGAAATGGATTTGGTAATTGCACGAGCTTCAACAACACGTCGTACGTTTCTCCGGCGCGATCGAAGCGTAACTTCAATTCTGTATCCGGCTGCTGTTGCAATCGTCGAAATGCCGAAATGGTCATCTCGCGCGCTGGACGGTCATTGATGCCGACGAGAGTATCATCAACCCGAATACCCGCATCCGCAGACTTCCCTCGAGAACCGACGACCACGAGTTTGTCGTCGGCGATTTTGACGGCAAAGTGCGAAAGATTCGTTCGCGGCGGATCATGCAAATGTTTTCCCGATCGAAAATAGACCTTGCGATTGGGAAAGTCGAATTCGGTTTCGAATCGCATTAAAAATGCCAAGCCGATCCGATTCATAATTCCCGACGAAACGGCAACGTTATGAATGGTTGTATTTCCAAGCTCCACCTGGTCGATTGTACCTGGCTGAGCATTGGCGAATCCACCAATTCCAGCCTCCACCAAACCGCCATCAATGGCGATTCGCTGTTTCCTGATCAACTTTTTAAACAGGGCCTCCTCCAGCCTCAGACTTCCATTGCAACTGCCAGTGTCTACCATGATATCATGAAATAAATCGTCTGAAACCATCAAGCGCATCAATGGCAATCCCGTTTCTTTAAAAGTGATATGCTTTATTTCTGCGGGAGTGTCCCGCACCGTCCGGACAAGCGCGGCATAACCCTCGTCGAAGTTCAACCGCAAAATATAGTTTTTCAAGAAGTCCATTCCGATCAAACCTGCGATTGGTTGATCGGTTGACGCTTGAACACTACTCAAGTCGGCAATGCCCACTACCGGCACGTCAATTTCGATGTCCGAGCCGCCCGATACGATTTTCATGGGCGGCGAACGATAGTACGACGCTGCGACAATCCCGATTGCGGTTCGTACCAACTTCGCATCACCGATGGGTTTGCCGAGCCTTTTTTCAAACCGGGCATCGAGGACCGTATCCGTTGATCCCGTGTCGACTATGAAGAACATCTCTTCATCAAAAACCTTCACCGAGAGCCCGATGAATTCTTCTGCAACATATTGACATCGCACCAATTCGCCAGCCGCTGGCGCCGATTCTGTCTGGGCTGCGACGGAACGCCCTTCCACCCCCCAGATCATCATCATCGCCAGCGC
>JANXOO010000254.1 GCA_025353525.1 Schlesneria sp.
ATCAAAAACCTTCACCGAGAGCCCGATGAATTCTTCTGCAACATATTGACATCGCACCAATTCGCCAGCCGCTGGCGCCGATTCTGTCTGGGCTGCGACGGAACGCCCTTCCACCCCCCAGATCATCATCATCGCCAGCGCAACGATTGATCGAGTGTCAACTCGCTTGCATGAAAGTGGCGAAAAAATGTACATCTCGAACTCTTTAGAACGAAAATTGGACGGCCCCAATGAAACCGGTGGAAAGGCGCCAGTTGAAGGGTGAACCTTGAACGTCGTTATTTTTGAAGTCCAAAGTGCCGCCGATAACGAAGGCATCTACTTTGCCGCCGCCCAACCATGCGGGTAACGTTGTGCCTGCGGGGACGCTGAATTGGTACTGGACTTTGTCGTCGACTCCCACTTTAGGTGTTGCGTTCCCATTCGGAGTGACTGTCAGCTGCGAGATGTTCGTGATGTTGCCATACTGCGTCGGCAATGTGGTTGTAATTGTTGTGCCACTGAGGGCGCTCAAGAACCGGTTTTCGGCGTTGACCTTAACGGTTTGCGGTGGAAGTCCATTCACGGCATCTTGTGCGGATTGCACCAAAATCCCATTGATCACATCGCTCGTCAGCGTGGAATTGATGACCACGGTCATCGGAGCATTGGCAACGAGCGCCTGGATAAGATTCGTCGCAGTCGCCTCAACCTTCAGGATTCCACCACCAAGGAAATCGACTACTTTGTCAGCGGGTGTCAGCTTATAAATCGCTCCTGCTGCGGCGTTAATGCCGCTGTCGATCGTCGATTTGATGTTGAGCAAATCGTCGCTCAGGGCGCTGCCTACTTGCTGCACAATCGGCTGCAGTTCTGGCGGAACCTGGTTTGTGATCCGTGTGACCACGTTATCGAGCGATGTTTGCACGCTGGCGAAGACGCCATTGACCTGGGTCGTTGCCGGGGCGGCAATCGTTGATGTCACTTTGTCAAAAACGGTATTCTTAAGCGCGCTTTGAAAATCCTGCGCCTGCATTTGAGACTGCATGCCCGTGGGGTCTCCACCGATGCATGCGGTCAATATCGTTGTGGCGATACCTTGGGGCGGAATGCTCGCAAAAACCTGATTCACCGTATCAGTCTGGTCAAACACAGTTTGTTGCTGATTCAAAATCGACACATCGACGCTTCCGGACGCGACTGTGATATTGGCATCTGAGACGAGGGTAATTCCCATAGTCGTTGTGAGCAGTTGGCTGAGATTCAGATAAGCAGGGGGCTGTACGTAGGCGGTAGAATTGAAGTCCATGTTATCGGTGCCGGACTCCGAATCGCTATCCGTTTCATTGATTACCGTCATACCGGAACCTGATCCGAGCTGAACATCTTGTGAATCGTTCGCAGTTTCATTGTATGAGGCGCTTTTCGTATGGTTCGAAAAACTCAAGCCGTAGCCGCCGATAAACACATAAGCCGCGCCCGATGACGTTATTCCGTTGTTCGAAATCCGGAAGGAGAATGAATCTGTTCCAGTCGCGCCGATGTATGGGGTGTAAATCGCATGGCTGCCACTCATCGCAACAGTTCCTTCCGAACCGCCTGCAACCGATATGAGTGTACCACCGCACGGAATTGACACAGCGATTTTGGGAAATGTTCCAGCGTAGAGGTAGGTGAAGCTCGATCCCGACCCCGTTCCGCTCCCTGAACCGCTCCCTGAACCGGAACCACTCGCCGAACCTGCGGGATACGCATAGCCGGTGCCAGCTCCCGATGAAGGCGATGAGATTCCCGCACTTGCGTTTACGTCGGATGATGTGCCTTGAGATACCGCTCCACTGCCGTAGCTGGCAGCCGTAAGAGACTGCCCCGCCCCAGGGCCAGCGGTAAAG
>JANXOO010000257.1 GCA_025353525.1 Schlesneria sp.
GTCGCAACGATGCGCACTGATCCGGCGCGAGAGGAGGTCACTCGCCTCGGTCCCTGCACGGTGGTATTCTGAGGGTGGTATTCTGACGATGGTATCCTGGAGTCAACCGCAATCACTTTCGAAAATACGCACGTCGCAATCGGTCATTGTGGCGACTTGCGGCCTTCCGAATTCTGCCTTTCATCAAATCGCCTTGAGTCAGAAAATTTCGGTTCAGTCTGCGGCGAGTGACTTTTATGACATTTGACGATGCTTGTAACGCCGCTGCAAAGCTGCTCGATCAACGAGGGACGTTGGTCAATGCGCACCTGCTGAGACTCGTCAGCGGGGACAAGGGACTTTATCGGCAGGTACGTGAATACCTGGTTCGGGAGGGACTCGCGGAAGAGCGATCAGGATTCGGATTGGCCAAAGCTGAAGCCGCTGCCGGTTCGGGGTCGCGGGAACAGGTTTTTAACGATACGGCGGATCCGATAGAGAGTTCTAATACCGGCACAGCAGCAGGCAGGTTGGCGACAATGATGAATCGCGCCGATCGTCCGCTCGGCGATCATGAACCGAAAGCGACAGAATGGTGGGTGATGTCGTCGGGCGTCGCGCGCGGGCCCTATGATTTTTCGGCCATTTGCCGCTTGCGACAGACTGGCGAAGTCGCACCGGGAGATGTCATTCGTCAAGGGGCATCCGGGCCGTGGCAACAGCCTGATGACATACCCCGGTTCGCTCTGCGAAAGAGGGCACCGATTCCTGACATTTCCTTTGAAAGTGCCGAATCAGCGAAGGAATTGTTCATACCGCCTGATAAAGACTGGGCACTGGGGACTCGCAAGTCGGCCTCCTGGCTCGGTCGCGGTTGGGGTATTGCCGCCGGGATGGCAGGTGGTTCGCGACGGTTAATGTGGATGCTCGTTTCGGCCGTCGTCATTGGTTTGTTTGCGTTCTGGTGGCAACAGCCGCCTCCGGTTGACACAATTGTCCGTGAATTCAACGGTTGTTACGCATCACTTCAGAAACTTCGCGAGCGAAAGATCGGGCGTTCCGAATGGGCGCCGACGGTCAATCGGTATCGCCCCCGTATCGAAGCGATCGTCAACCGGCTGAAATACCGCGGCAATCCGGTTGAAAAGGAACTCTGGCTGGCGGGTAGCCAGGGTCTGTTACCGTTACTCAATATACCCAACGATCCAACAGAACCTGAACGAATCTTCGAGCAACACATGGAATCGGTCCGACGCCAGGGACAACGATAAGCCAGGGACAACGATAAGCCAGGAACAACGACAAGACTTCACCCCTTTCGAGAAACTCCAATGAAGCTGTTTCGCGCGTTGATGATCGCAATTGCGGTCACGTTATCGGGCGTCAATTGTTTGAATGCCGCGGACGAACCCGGTCGGCGGATTCCGCTTTGGGAAAATGGTCCACCCGGTTTTGAAAACCGCAAGGATGAACCCGAACTGGCGAAAGACTATTGGGTTCGCAATATCCACCAGCCGTCGGTGACGGCGTATCTTCCCGCGAAAGAAAAAGCGACCGGGGCAGCCGTCATCATCTGTCCCGGCGGTGGCCATCGCGAACTGGTCTTTAACGGAGAAGGTCGGGACGCCGGACTATTTTTGAGTGAACTGGGTGTGGCGGCGTTTGCGCTGAAGTATCGACTGGCGCGTGAAGAAGGTTCGCCCTATTCGCTGGACATCCATCCGCGTCAGGACGGCCAGCGCGCCATGCGACTGGTACGAAGTCGCGCTGCGGAATGGGGCCTTGATCCAGGCCGGATCGGAATCCTTGGGTTCTCGGCCGGAGGCGAAGTCGCATCGCTGGTGACGTATGCACCCGGTGATGGCAAGCCTGATGCGGAAGATCCGGTTGATCGCGTTTCCAGTCGGCCCGATTTTCAAATGCTCGTCTATCCTGGGCCGCTGGGGATACCCGAGACGATTCCGGAAACGGCTCCACCCGCATTTCTGGTTGTTGCCAACGATGACGGGGCGGCCCGAAGCCTTCTGGACGTACTGACGCGTTACCGCAGCGCGGGGTTGCCGGTCGAAGCTCATTTCTTCAATCGCGGCGGCCATGCATTCAATATGGGCGGACGCAGCCAGCTAAAATCGATTAAAGGATGGCCGCAACGCATGGCCGACTGGATGTCGGACAATTTCATTCTCGACACCACCGGTCGCGAGGAATGGCTGAAGCAACAAACCGCACAACGGGAACGGGCAAAACAGCGGCAAGAACGTCAACGCGAACAAGCACCGGCAACACCACTTGCTGCCACGACGGCCGCGATTCCGGCCAGGCGACAGCCAAAGCCGCAGGTGCGTTACGAATTAACGGCCAATTCGAAAAAGCAGGAGGGGGTTCCTGAAGGCCGGCTGGAAGGTCCGTTTCTGTTTCACAGCAAGGTGATTGAAAACACGGTCCGCAAATACTGGATTTCGATTCCCGCTCAGTACGATGGCAAACAGCCTGCGTGTGTGCTGGTCTTTCAGGATGGGGCCCGCGCCACGAATCCTGGCGGCGTGTTGCGCGTGCCGCAGGTTTTGCATAATCTGAT
>JANXOO010000272.1 GCA_025353525.1 Schlesneria sp.
ATGGCCTCAAACCAGGCCGCGCGTGGTATCGAACAGATCAGGCGACGATCATCGTCAGACATGGATATCGTCGACCTGGAGACACAGGCGAATGTCCGGCTGCCGCTTCAGACTGCCGCTTAATTCGTTCAGAGTCGATCCAGCGTATTGCCGCTGCGGTGACTCTCGCTGTAGACTTGATCGGTTGTTAATTCGATGCACCACCGTTGATGTGACCCGATTTCATGATTTCGACCCCCGCTGATGACCGAAGCCTGCCTCAGACAACGTCGTCGCTCGACGTTTTTCTGCTTGGCACGCTCGACCTCGGTGCGGCGATGTCATTGGAAGAACGAATGCGGATTGAGATCGCCGGACGGTCCGATACGCACGGCTCAATCATTGTCTGCGAACACCCTCCTTCTGTGACCATTGGTCGAGAAGGAAGTTTCGCGGACGTGCTGGTCGAACGCGAAGAACTGGTCTCGCGCGGAATCGAAGTCCGTTGGGTGAATCGGGGTGGGGGGACGTTTGTTCACCTCCCTGGGCAACTCTCTGTCTACGTGGTCGTCCCGCTGAAACGTCTGAACCTGGGCCTCGTGTTGTACAGATCGGCGCTCGAAAACAGTGTGATCGCAATGGCTGCCGAATTGAAAGTCACAGCAGAACGAGGGTCCGTCGCTCCAGGTGCCGTCTGCCGTTGTGGTCAATTTGCATTTCTCGGTGCTGCGGTACGCGACGGAGTTTCGCACGGTGGCCTGCACGTCAATGTGTCGCTTCCTCAGGAAGTGCTCGATTTGATCCGCTGGACCGATTCCGATTTACGAGTAACATCGCTCGCCTCACAACGAACTCGTCCTGTTGCCATGTCGACGGTTCGCGAAAGCCTGATCAGGAACATTGCCCGTTCACTGGGATACGAAGGCTACAATATTTACACGGGGCATCCGCTCCTTCATCGAACCGTGCGAAAGGTTTACGTTTATGCTTAAAGAGTTTCTTCCGTCAGCAGGATTGCTCAACATCCTGTCAGATGACACGCGCGATCCGGAACCGGTTCGACAGCGGCTGCCCAAATGGCTGAAGCGACCGCTGCCACAGGCGGGAATGCAGTTCACTTCCAACGTGATTGCCGACCTTCGCCTGGAGACTGTCTGCGAGAGCGCCAAGTGTCCCAACAGGACGGAATGCTGGTCCCAACGGACTGCGACCTTCATGATTCTCGGCAACGTGTGTACGCGGCCTTGCGGATTCTGTTCGGTCCTCAAGGGAAAGACGGAAACCGTGCAACTCGACGAACCTGGTCGCGTTGCCGAGGCTGCCGAGCGACTCGGTCTGAAATACGTGGTCATCACGTCGGTCACGCGCGACGACTTGTCCGACGGCGGAGCCGACCATTTTTACGAGTGCGTCGTTGCCGTTCGCGAACGAACGGGAGCGAAGGTCGAAGTACTGACTCCGGATTTTCGCGGAAACCGCGACGCCATTCACCGGGTGATCGAGTCGCAGCCCGATGTCTTCAACCACAATACTGAAACGGTCCCGCGGTTGTACGAACGAGTTCGCCGGAACGCCGAATACCGCCGAACGCTGGATTTGTTGAAGCAGGTCAAAGACGAAGCACCCGCGATGCCAACCAAAAGCGGACTGATGCTCGGTCTGGGTGAGACGCGAGAGGAATTGCTCGACGTCTGTGCCGACCTGCGCGATGTCGGAGTGGAAATGCTGACACTGGGTCAGTATCTGCAACCGACTGCCGAACATCTGCCGGTAGAACGTTATGTAACACCGGAAGAGTTCGACGAAATCGGTGAGCAAATGCGACAGCTTGGATTCGGCATGGTTGCCAGCGGACCATTCGTCCGTTCAAGTTACCACGCGGGCGAAATGGCTGATGTGCTGCACGTCTGATTCGGACGAATCAGGCAGCCTGTTCGGCGTGCGACGCAGCCGGCATGTCGAGAACATGCGCCTGACGGGAACCTGGCCCATTATTCCCCGCGCCACACTCATCGGTGAAGCTTGCAAAGAAAATTCGTCACGTATTATGCGAAACCGTTTCCGCAGGAGCGGTACTGCGCTGTGTGCGAACTGAAAGGGTATGTCCAGGAACGACCAACGCTAATTTCGGGAATACCGGCTCTGGAGATTCCACGACAAGGGGAAACGTCGGTGTGTGGCCATCCAGAAAAACGCCAATCCAGGTCCTGCGAACGAAGACGTGATACGTCATCAGAGCCAGCGCGACTGCTGTCGTCGCGGCCAGAAGAAACTTGCAACTGGCGGGTACAGCCATTTGAACGATGGCGATCTGTGTCAAAGCGACAAACGGCAGATGGACAAGATAGATCCAGAACGAGGCGCCAGCAAGAAATCGCGTCACGCCATTCTCAATACACCGTGTGTTAAGGAAAAGTGCGAGCAGGCCAAATGTTGTGAACCATGCGAAAAGTGATAGCTGACCCGAAAGTCGCGCCAGCCGCCACCCTGTCAAAGCAATCGTCGTATGTTCATGGATCATGGGAAGCGTTGCAGCAAACATCAGGCCGCCAATGAACAGATCCGATTTGCCGAATCGGACGAGGACGTGCAATGATTGACGCTGCCGATAAAGCAACGCACCTACGAAAAAGTAAATCGCGTAATGCACCTGGAATTGTCGGCCGTTCGAATTGTCGACCGGTCGCGCAATTGATTCGCAAGGGCACCCAAACGAGTTTTGGATCTGCTTCTCGCGTGACGTCACTCGTATTCTGTGCGGAACTTCCGCGTTGAAATCCCCTGTCATTTGAACGTGAGAATCGCCATCGACATCAAAGTCGGCTACGAACTGATTTACGATTGCCCGCAACCGACTCCGATGTTGCTGATGTTGAACATTCATTACAGCCACGCTTATGAAATCGTCCAGCGGGACCGCCTGGTCGTCAGCCCGGCCGTGGCCACCCAGGCGTATCGGGACGGGTTTGGCAATTGGTGTAGTCGACTCGAGGCGTCCGCAGGCCGAACAAAGATCAGTACGACGGCAATTGTCCGCTCGACGGGAAGACCCGAACCTGTGGTACTCGACGCGCGACAGCACCCGGTCCGGGAATTGCCCGAAGAGACATTGGTTTATCTATTGGCGAGTCGCTATTGCGAATCGGACCTGTTGACAGAGTTTGCGTGGAAGCAGTTTGGCAATACGCCACTTGGGTGGGGCCGGGTTCAGGCGATCTGCGATTTTGTACATCACCATCTGAAATTCGACTACATGCAAGCCAGGGCGACCCGGACGGCCGTCGAGGCGTACAAAGAACGAGTCGGCGTTTGCCGGGACTTTGCGCATCTGGCTATCGCGCTCTGTCGATGTATGAATATTCCCGCACGGTATTGCACAGGATATGTCGGCGACATTGGCTTGCCGCCGAACAGCGCCCCGATGGATTTTGCCGGTTGGTTTGAAGTGTTTCCGGGCGGGCGCTGGTACGTTTTTGATCCTCGCAACAACGATACGCGAATCGGTCGAGTTCTGATTGCCTGCGGCCGAGACGCGGTCGATGTGGCCATCAGCACCACGTTTGGCCCCAATACACTCGTGGGCTTCACGGTGATCTATGAAGAAGTCTCCAATCCGAATTGATCAATTGAAATCTGCCCGTGCATTGTCAATGGTCTCAATCAGGAGGGAGTTCGGGACGGAAAAATGTCAGTCTGACCCGAACCGGGGAGGGTTGGGTCATGCAAAAGAAATACGTCGAGCGTCTGACGAATGTCGAACGAGAATTGTTGAACATTCGTTAGAAGACGAATCGCGTCGTGTCACAAAAGTTGCTTCGTGCTCGGGTTTTGTTGAAGTCGGATTTCGCCGGCCCCGGCTGAACTGATACCCGGATCGCGAACGCCTGCGATTTCGGTAAACAGGAACGTTCCGAGAGTCAAGACATTGGCACGTGACCTGAATCAGGCGACGCGACTGTTCAAAGTCTGACCGCCGAGGCGCGAGCGGTAGCCGCTGAGGTGCTGTTGATACAGTCGGTCGAGGCTTTCGTCGAGCAGCGGCAGAGGGATGCCCAACGCGCGGCGGATTTTTCGGGTTTGCAGCGATGTTTCACCGCAACCGAATCCGGTCGTGCGATCGACGAGCGAACCGGCGATCGGAGTAGCGGGAGTTGGCAGGCGGAAGTGCCCCGCCAGTTTCATCGCAA
This sequence comes from Schlesneria sp., assembly GCA_025353525.1. Classification (GTDB taxonomy): domain Bacteria; phylum Planctomycetota; class Planctomycetia; order Planctomycetales; family Planctomycetaceae; genus Schlesneria. Next base: position 4,167 of record JANXOO010000272.1, read on the forward strand.
ATTCCCGAGGACTGACGCGTTCTGCCCCGGCGACGTGGTGCGTGCCGACCAGGCCCGTTTCCCAGCTTCGCACCAGCACATCCGCCAGATCGGTCGCCAGCATCGGAGTACCGTGGCGAGCGAAATCGACGGAACCGATGGTTCCGCGTTCCAGATCCGCCAGCAGCGATTCGAGCCAGCCACCGCTCGACGAAGCGTGCCAGCCGAGTGCATGTGTTCTGACAATCAACGAGTCTGCCGCTGCGGCTGCAGCGAGCTGCTCGATTTGCACCAGCAGCGTCGATTCGGGACTCGAACAGACCGAATGGCTGTTCTCGGCGTGAAACATCCAGGGACCGGTGAAGACGGCATCCGATGAGATCAGCGTCAACTGGCAGCCCGCAGCATGTGCGGCGTCGATCCACAGTTTTGCCTGAGCGACATCCTGGGGTTGAGGTTTACAGCTCTCGTCCCAACTCGACTCGGCACCAGCACCGCACAGCACGACTCGGGTCGGCTTGACTCGCTGCAGCAGTTCAAGAACGGCAGCAGGCTTTCGAGGATTGTCGGCCTCGACATTGCAATTCGGCAAATGAACTTTGGACTGGAACGAAACGCCTGTCACGTGATGTGTGGCCGAAAGGGATTCGGCCAAATTGGATCCAACGACAGTATTGATACCGGCTACAAGAATCTTGTCCACGCGGTGCCTCCATGCTCGGGCGTGTGAAAAATCGAAAGCAAACCGCGTCATGCGGCAGCGGACTATAAATAGCTGACTGATTTGGGCCAACCCCAATTTGCCTTTTTGAGAGATTTTGAAAATACCGAATCCCTCGACGTCGGCCATTTTTCAAAAGCGGAAACATGGCCCAATTCCGGATCCGGATTTTCCGATTGCGCCGAATAAAGTTACTATTTCGGATAAACCGCCAGAAACTGTCGTACGCAACTTCTCGCTTCAACGCGACGATCAATACCACTCGCGGCCCGGGATTATGGATTTGCCAAAAGCAGACATTTGATCAATGCCTCGGACTGCTCCGCGAGCAGAATCAATGCGGGTTCAAGGAGGGGAATTCACTTAATCTCGTGGAGCTGCCCCCGATGAGCCGTCTAACAACATCCCGAAATTTTCAGCTTTCCATCTCATCCCGGGAACTTGCGGCACCTGCGTTGCCCGACTGGATGCTGGCGTTACCGGGCGTCTCCCGTTTGATTGATCGAATCGGAGTGACGGAGTTTCGTCGCCGCCTGTTTCACATGACTCCGGCACTGCTGCCGCTCGGACTGCCATTTATTCCTCACCCTGACGTATGGGGGCCGATTCTCGTCACGATTCTGGTTCTCACCACAGTCGTGGTTCTGGGCCTTTCCGTCGTGATCGGGCCGCTGGTGAAAAGACAGGGCGAATCGACGTGGATGCAGGCCGTTCTCGGATACATGATCCCTGTCGTCGGTGCGATTCTGGTATTTCCGGGTCGCGCTGAACTGGGACTGATGACGCTTCAAATTCTGGCGCTGGGCGACGGATCGGCAACGTTGGGCGGGTTGGTTCTTGGCGGTCGCCGCCTCCCCTGGAACCGTCGCAAGACAGTTTCCGGATTGCTCTGCTTTACATTCGTCGGTACTCTGGCCGCTACGTACAGCTACTGGGGAGAAATACGACCGGGGATTCCGATCGGTTCGGCATTTTTGATTTGTAGTATTGCGGCACTTTGTGCGGCAGTTGTCGAGTCATTGCCGCTCCGTTCGAATGATAACCTGCGTGTCGGAACGACTGCCCTGCTTGTCGGGATCGCCATGAGTATGTTGGTCGTGTAAGGCGACCGGCTGTGGAAAATCTGCCGGCTGAAAAAGGGGGACAGGCACCAGGTCTCCCTGGTGCCTGCCCCCCCTTTTTCAGCGACTTAATCGGATGGAGAATTGCGTGGTCACATCGCCAGACAGACGCACACCCGCTTCCGCGGATCGTTGCGCGAGCCTGATGGATGTGCTCCATCTGCGGAAAAATTACGGTCAACACGTCGCCGTCAAAGATGTCAGTTTTTCGCTTCAGCGGGGCGAGGTACTCGGCCTGCTCGGTCCGAACGGGGCCGGGAAAAGTACGACAATGATGATGTTGGCGGGCTTGTTGACCCCTGCCAGCGGCGACGTTCTGCTGGATGGAAAACGTTTTGACGGACGAAATCCCAACCAGCGTCGATTGCTGGGAGTTGTTCCCCAGGAGTACGCGATCTACGGGGAATTGAACGCGGTCGATAATCTTCTTTTCTTTGGAAAACTATACGGACTTCACGGAAAACAATTGAAGTCGCGCTGTGACGAAGTCCTTTCTCAGATCGGGCTGGTCGAGAGTGCGCATCGACCGTCCGGAAACTATTCCGGCGGGATGAAGCGGCGATTGAATTTCGGCATTGCCCTGATGCACCGACCGGAAATTCTGATCCTTGACGAACCGACAGTTGGCGTCGATCCCCAGTCGCGATCTCATTTGCTCGACTGCATCCGGCAGCAGGCCGCCGAAGGGGTCGGCATCATTTATGCCAGCCACTATATGGAAGAGGTTCAGTCGATTTGCCAAAGCGTGGCGATCATCGATCACGGAGAAGTCCTGGCGTACGATTCGATCCTCAACCTGCTCTCGGGGATTTCGTCGGACCTTTACCTTTATGTTGATCGCACCGCGGGACTCGCACAAGAACTCGGCGACCTGGGTCGGGTCGGTACCGGAAGTGACGGAGAACCGGCGATCGTCGTACCGGGCCACGACACAAATACCAGCGACGCTGAAGATTCGGAACCCCTGCGATACGGGGCAGGAACGCTTGCCGCAGTCGAAGCCCTTCAAAGACCCGAACTGGCATGGAGACTGCAAGCGGTGTTGTACAAACTGGGAACTCTCGGGGTTCACGTGCTGCGAGTTGAGACGCAGCAATCGAATCTCGAGCGACTGTTCCTTCAACTGACCGGAAAAAAAATGCGAGATTGACGAAAAAAAACCGGACTGGAATCCGTTGCGACCTGACAGAAGGGCGAATGCCGCAGCCCCGGGCCGCGAATTGAAAAAACGCATCGAATGGATGGCTCGGTGGTAACTACACATTCCGTGTAAAAACGATCGCCGGGCGGTCTGTGGCCAGAAATCGTGAAAACCGCATTTATGTGAGAAGACGCCATGACGGTCTGGCACATTACTTTCAAAGATCTTCTGCTTCTGGCACGCGACAAGCGGGCACTGGTGCTGCTATTGGTCTTGCCGCTGATGTTTATTTCCATCGTCGGGATGTCAACAGGTCAGTTGCTGACCCGCGACGACGATAGCGATCGATTCAAAATCGTCGTCATCGACCAGGACGACAGTGAAACGTCGCACAACCTTATCGCCGAATTTCGCAAGCGACCTGAAATGCTGGTCTCGACCGTAGCGACGAGTGAACTGGCGGGGGAAAAGATTCGAAGTGGTGACGCATCGCTGATTCTGGTGATCGGGCCTCAATTTGAAGAACTGGTTGATGAAGTCCGCATCAGTGATATCTTCAATACCAAAGACGGCGTCGCGGCAAAGGGCTTGGCGGCACTCGATCTGGCCATCGAGACGAAACCGAACTCGGCAGGAATCGGTCGACTCCTCGAAGCCGTTCTGAAATCGCAGGTGATCGGATTCGTAGCCCCGATCGCAGCGAAAAGAAATCCTGTGACGCGCGCCTGGGTCCGTTCCCGTGATGATGCCGGGTCCGATGACGCATTGAGCGAAGCGAACCCGATCCCGCAAATCCCTCGACAGAATTCGGTTTATCTGTGGGTCGTGCCCGGATTCACGGTGATGTTCGCTTTTTTTGTCATCAGCATTATGGCCCGATCATTTATCATTGAACGTGACCAGGGGACGTTGCAGCGGCTGATCATGGCACCCGTCAACCCGGTGTCGGTACTGCTTGGCAAGACATTGCCGTTCTATCTGACATCAGTCCTGCAATGCTCGATGCTATTCCTGTGCGGACGATTGATGTTTGGCATGCCGTGGGGTTCGCAGCCTGCCTATTTGATTCCGGTGATCTTGTGTACGTCTGCCGCCGCCACATCGTCAGGACTGTTGTTGTCGACGCTGGTTCATACCGATCAGCAGGTTTCGTCGTACGGAACGACACTGATTCTGATGCTCAGCAGCATCAGCGGCTGCTTTTTCCCCCGGGAATTCTTCCCGAAGATGATGAAGCATATCAGCCTGTTGACACCTCATGCATGGTCGCTGCGAGCCTTCGATGCGATACTGTCGCAACCGACGGTTGAACCGCGACTGATCGCCGCCTGCTGTGGCATGTTGCTGTTGTTCGCGGCTGGGACATTCCTGGCCGGATGGCTCAGGTTTCGTTCTGCGGCGTACAACTGACGATCAGTCGGTTTGAATCCTGATCCGTCGCGGTTCAGGTTTGGGAAGTCGTGGAAGAACAACTTCCAGAACTCCCTGATTCAATTTGGCCGAAATGTGTTCGTGGTCGACTTCGTCACTCAGGATGAACGATCGCAGAAAGTGGCCCACCTGATATTCCTGGTGGATCAAACGAGACTCGGCCGGCAACGTTGAGGTGACGCGTCCGTACAGGGACAGCTTGTTGTCCTGAATTTGAAGTTCCAGCGAGTCCGGAGCAACCCCGGGCAAGTCTGCCTGTAACACGAGTCCCTCGGCCGTTTCGAAAATATCGATGGGCGGAGTGAACACGATCTGTTCGGCCGGATTTTCGGGAGGTGGCAAGGGGGCTGATGCGTTGGTGAGGACAATTTCATTCGTCATGGCTTCACTCTTCAACTCGCCGGTTTCGTGGATTTACCGCAGGATCGCCCCGCTGGGCTTTGAATTCCCGGTTTTGCCGTCTCGTCATCAAGTCGGGTCGGGTCACGGTATCGTAGTGGTATCGCAGTGGTTACTTGAGTGGTTACTTGAGTGGTCAAACGGGATTCCCGTTGATGACCGGAATTTGTCGTGGAGGAGTTACCGAGGCCTTCGGAAGTCGAATGCACAAAACCCCGTTTGTAAATTCGGCTTCGAGGAGTTCTTCGCGGATGTGATCTGGAAGTGTGATCGATCTCTGCCACGCACCGCGCGGACGTTCCTGCCGCCGGTAACGATCGTCGGAAATCCCTTCAGGGCCGATTCGCTTTCCTTTGATCGTCAGGACTCCCGCTGAAATCAGAACTTCCAGGTCTTCGGACCTCGTCCCCGGAAGCTCGGCGGTCAGCAGGAACTCGTCGTTCCGCTCGTAAACGTTCACGGGAGGATACTGCCGCCCGAAACGGATTCCCTGAAAGAGCGAAACTTTGGCAAGGAGTTGATCGACTTCCCGTTCCAGATCGCGAACGGGATCCCACGCGTGTCCCCAACGAAAGATGGGCATTTCATCCCCCACAGCCTGAAAATGATGGACGGTCTGTCACGGTCTAACACGAACTGTCGCGGTCAGACCGGGGTTCTTCCTTGATCGCCGAATTTGGAACCGCAAACAGTGTACCAGTCAATTTGTCGGTGGTGTGAGTCTGAAATGCGGCCCACATCGTCCCTCAAATCCGTTTTTCAGCACAAATCCGGATGGGCGTCGCACTCGACGGTGTATATTTCAGATTCGACGCGGTGCGGCAAACGTTTGCCACATCGTGTTGAAACAGGGGAATCTCCCTGAATAACGCACTGGTGACCCGTTTGAATCACAGCGGCAGGCACAAAAAGAGCGACAGTGCTCTGCCAGCGATTGAAACTTCTGCCAATCTGACAGAGTATTACACTGGTTGCGGCTACGATTGAGGCGATGACGAATGAAGACGACGATCCGGTGGCTCATTGTAACGCTCGTACTTTCGGGGCTCGGTTACGGTACATACATTCCCGTTCAGCAATATCTGGCAAATCGAAATCGGGTCATCTGGCGAACGGAAGCCGTCGATCGGGGTTCCATCACGGCGGTGGTGAATTCGACGGGAACCGTCAAACCGAAGTTACAAGTCGCCATCGGTTGCTTCGTATCTGGGCCCGTCAAGGATATTTATGCGGAATTCAATCAGGAGGTCAAAGAAGGAGAAATACTCGCTCGCATCGAACAAAAGCTCTACCTCGCCAACGTCGCTCGCGACAAGGCCTCGCTGGATAACCGTGTCGCGGATGTCGGTCGCGTCAAAGCTCAGCTTCAGCAGGCGATTAACGACGAAAAGCGAGCGATCGCCTTGCGGACCGAGGACGCGACATTTATTGCTCAAGCCGAGATGGACAAATACAAGTTTGCCCGATTGTCACTGGAAGCGCAACTCAAGTCGGCCGTCACGGCCATCGATACGGCCCAGGCAACGCTCGACATTTCGCAAGCGAACCTGGACTACACGAATATCATCTCGCCCGTCGACGGAATTGTGATTGATCGAAAGATCAATCCCGGTCAGACGGTTGCGGCGTCGTTTCAAACGCCTGATCTTTTCAGTGTCGCACCCGACATGCGAAAGGAAATGTACATTCACGCATCGGTCGACGAAGCCGACATCGGTTTGATCAAGATCGCACAACAGGAAAAATTCCCTGTCCGGTTCACCGTCGACGCGTACCGCGACGAACTCTTCGAAGGCCGGGTTTTCGAAGTCAGACTCAATTATATGACGACACAGAATGTCGTGACGTACCCGGTCATCGTTTCGGCTCCGAACCCGGACCTTAAGCTGCTGCCCGGAATGACGGCGAGCATCTCGTTTCAGGTCGCCTTTCGCGAAGACGCCATCAAAATCCCAAATGCTGCTCTAAGATTCTATCCTGATGTGAAACACGTTCGGTCCGAAGATATCCCGATCCTGGAAGGCCATCGTGAAAAGACGGGTGATCGGGATGCGGACGAAGCGCAGCTCAACGAAAAAGCGATGTCGGCGGAATCGAGATCGAAGATTCGAAAGGAACGCGACCGCCGTCACGTATGGGTCCAGGAAGGTGACAAATTGCGAGCTGTCCCGGTCGTTTCGGGGCTGAGCGATAACCAGCATACCGAGCTGGTTGAAGGCGATCTGAAACCCGGCGATATTCTCGTGACCGGCATCAAGCCGCCTCAGGTCGTCCCCCGTTAATCGGACTCTCCCCAAGTCGGGTTCCGATCCTGGCGTTCTCTGAGACACAAAAGGCTCAAATTGAATTTCTTTCTGACATTGCGAATTGCGTGGCGAGCTCTTAACAAGAACAAGATGCGCGCCGGACTAACGGTGCTCGGTGTCGTCATCGGAATCGCCGCCGTCACGACGATGGTCTCGTTGGGACAGAGTGCCAGTTCACTGGTGCAGGGCCAATTTCAGGCACTGGGGACGAACATGATTCTGGTCTTTCCAGGTCAGCGGAATCGTGATGGCTTGCAGCAGGCGATCGTGACATTGACCGCACGCGATTCAAAAGCGATTGAAAACGAATGCCAATCGGTGCTCGCAGCGACACCCGTTATCGGAACAGGCGGACAGGCGATCTACGGAAGTTCGAATTTCAGTCCGCGTGAAATCATGGGGGTGAGCGAGACGTATCCAATCGTCCGCAACTGGCCCGTCAAGCGGGGCGAATTCTTTTCGGAGCGTGACATCACGAGTTCGAGCAAAGTGTGCGTGATCGGCCACACGATCGTCGCCAAGCTCTTTCAAACGGTCAATCCGATCGGCGAGACAATTCGTATCAAGAACATCCCGTTTCGCGTCGTGGGCGTTCTGGAAAAGAAGGGGGCGAATATGGTGGGGCAGGATCAGGACAACCTTGTTTTGCTCCCCTACACGACCGTCCGAAAACGACTCCAGGGCTCGGAATTTGATAATGTGGGGGCCATCATGGTCTCGGCTCGCTCGATGGCAGTGATGGCCGAAGCACAACTCGAAATCGATCAACTTTTGGCTGAACGCCATCGCATTCAGCCCGGTCAGGCTCGAGATTACGTCGTGCAGAACACGACCGAAATCGCCAATATCTTCGGTGCTATTACGGGTACTCTGACGCTGATGCTGTCGAGTATCGCGGCGATTTCGTTGTTGGTCGGTGGCGTCGGCATCATGAATATCATGCTCGTTTCGGTCACCGAGCGAACTCGTGAGATCGGAATTCGTATGGCGGTGGGTGCCCGGGCAACGGATATCCTCAGGCAATTCCTTGTCGAAGCGGTGCTGTTGTCGTGCGTTGGAGGAACGATCGGGTTCCTGCTCGGTGTGGGAGCCTCCGTCGGACTCGTCACACTGATCAATTCGTTCACGACGGGAACCAAATGGACGCACGAGGTTTCGATTACGGCAGGTATCGTGGCATTTGTCTTCGCCGCAGCTGTCGGAGTCTTCTTCGGTTACTATCCCGCCCGGCGCGCCAGCCGACTCGACCCGATCGAGGCGCTACGGTACGAGTAGTAGAAGCAAAGCGGCATTCGATTGGTCCAGTTTCGTCCGCCCACAGGGTCTGAGGGATGAATCAAATCCGGGCGGTAAGGCCGTTTTGTTTTTCCCTTCAGCTCTCAGATGGGGTGACCATGTCGCTCAACCAAACAGCAAAGGAGTCACTTGCAAGGCGAGCGGGGGATGTTGGGCAATCCCGGAAAAATAGTCTCCCCTCGTTTGTCGTTTTGGGTGAGCTTCGACTCTTGAGTCGTGGATGAACCTGAAAGTCTCAAGGAGGAGACGATGAACCGGAAATTGGCGGATTCAATCATTTCGACACTCAAAGATGCTGCTGGCAAGCTGGCTGGGCCGAAGAGGCGAGCGTTTCAGGCGCAGGTCGCTTTGGATTATTTGGAGGATTGTCCCCGGCGTTCAGAGCGAGTGTTTGGGTGGGGACGCCACACGGTCGAACCGGGATTGAACG
>JANXOO010000336.1 GCA_025353525.1 Schlesneria sp.
AGGGAAGCTGGTTTTTTGTGCCAGCTCGTCCCCGGTTCGATCCGTTTGTCTGGAAGGATTTCCATTTTGTTTCCGGAGGCGTTCCCGCTGTATTCATCCGAATCGGTATCTATGTGTCAATCTTTCCGGTGTCGCTTGCAATATCCAGCGGGTTTTTTGGACCCGGAGTGGTGTTTTTTTCGTCACCAGAGATTACGAAATCATTTCTTCTGATTTCAACGTTCGTCGTGTCATTCGACGCTGGCCTGATGGTATCACGATCCGTACACGACGAAATACGTGGACAGACATTGTCAACACTATTAATTCTGCCTGTTTCAACCGGCCGAATCCTTTACGGAAAAATCACGGGCTCGTTGCTGTGCTGGCTGATTGGACCCGTCTTTATGATGATTGGAATTCTCGTGCTTCCTCGCGGCCGTCAATGCGTTCACGATTATTTCTCACCGTTCCCTCGGGGCATCTTTTTCATGTCATTCCTGATTCTGATGCCTCATTTGGCAGCACTGACTGCAACCTTTGTTCGATGGGGCGCATTACCGCTGGCGATCGCGCTGGCTTTAGGAACGATGTTTGTCAGCGTTGCGATTTTTGAATGGACCAGTGTCAGCCCGGCAAATTCGATTGTCACGGTCTACGCGATCGGGATACTTCGTTTGTGCGGAGCGTGCCATCTTGCGGTCTGGTTGCGGATCAATTCTCTGTCGGCAAGATAATCGCCTGTCGAGTACTGCTGCCGAAAAACGTTTCCTGTTCCCGCGAGCAACCAATCCACTTGTGATCGATCTTCGTTATTGCACATTATCGGCAAAACTTTCGGTTTTCATTTTTCGTGCTTGATTCAGAATTTCTGGCGGGATAAGCTATCGGCGGTCGATCAGAGACATACCGTCTACGTACAGGGTGGCTGCCATGACAGATGCATTACTGACTTCGCGATTGTTGGACCGGGTTCTGCATCGGATGCGGTTAGCCGCTGTCGGTCGCAGCTTTTACTGGTTGTTTCTGGTGTTTTGCGGTGTCTTTGCAGTGACGCTGTCGGCGGCGCGGTTCTCGGGGTTGATTGAGATGCCCGCGATTCGTTCCACCTGGCTGGCATTTGGTGCCGTACCATTGATTGCGGGATTATTGGCTTGGGTCGCCCACAAGCGGCCAACACTGCCTGATGCGGCCCGGCTGGTTGATCGGTCGACCGGGGCAAAAGATTTGTATTTGACTTTAGCACTCCTGAAAACGTCGGCCGGTGCCTATCAGCCGTTAGTGGTCCGATCGGCCGAAGCCCGTGCAGCCGGGGTCAGTGCTGATCGGGTTTTGCCATTCACATGGCATCAGAGGTTCTGGCACGCCGTCTGGATTCCGGGGCTGGTAGCGCTGGGTGTCCTGTTTCTGCCTCAATTCGATCCGTTCGGGAAAGTGGCGGCAGCGAAGCTGAACGAGAAGCGGAGCGAGCGGTTGGTCGAGGGGAAAAAAGCGACCGACCTTCGACTGGACGAAGTCAAACAGCAGATCAAAGACCACGATGAATCGAACGCGACCGACAGTGCGATCGAAGAATTAAAGCTGACGTTCAACAAAATGAAGGCCGACCATAAACTCGAAAACCTTAAGATGTTGTCGAGCGAACAGAAAGATATTGGCAAGTTGTGGCGGCAAATCAGCAGCGAAAAACTGAAGGATCTGATGAAGTCGTCTCCTTCGAGCGATCAGCAGTTTGGAGCCAATCAGGACGAAAAGTTGCAGAAATGGGTCAAGGAACTCCAGGACGGCGACGCAGGGGGGATCCAGAACGAACTTCACGAATTGAAAGAGTTGCTCGAACAACTCGCTGCGACCAAAGACCCGGTCAAGCGGGGTGAGCTTATGCAGGAATTGAAAGAGCGTATGCAGAGCCTGGACAAGATGGCTCACGAAAAGCTGAACAACGAGCAATTGGCGTCCGCCCTGGAACGCGCGATGCAGCAGATGGAACTTTCGGAGAACAAGGACTTGCAGCAGGAAGCAATGCAGGCCGCCATGAAATCGCTCGAATTGAGCGAACAGGAACTTGAACAGATGGAACAGGCTGTCAAGGACATGAAAGAACTGGAAGAGGCTTTGAAGACGATTCAGCAGGCCAAGAAAGTCAATGATCAGGAAAAGCTGGACGGCAGCCAGTCCGGAGAATGCAAGACGCTGGCCGATTACGAAGCGCTGTACGCCCAGATGTTGGCAGAATCGGGCGAGAGCGACGAAATTCAGGAGAAAGAGGGCGAATTTTCCAGTGGCGCAGCGGGGTTTGGCAAAGGTGGTGCGGCGGCCGAAGATGATTCGGTCGAGACGGGTTTCAAGAACGAACAATCGAAATCAGCCGTCGTCGCCGGCAAGATGCTTTTGTCGATGCAAACCAAAGGTGAGGCCGAGAAGGGCGAAGTTGTCCGCGACTACAAGCAATTGATGCAGTCGGTGAAACAGGGGGCGATGGAGGCGATGAATACCGAACAGATCCCTCCCGGCTACCACGAAAACATCAAGAGCTATTTCGATTCTCTCGAAAAAACCAAAGAGAAACCGACCGCCAAAGAAAAGTCCGGCGGAAATCAAAAATGAACGGGCCATTGAAAATCCGGGACAGGCGCCAGGAAGACCCCCGGCGCGCCGGGGTTCCCGTTATTCAGTTGGCAAATGTTCCACTACTGGTCGCCTGATCAACACTCATCGGCTCGTGCCGGACATTTCGTCCCCGCAACGTTATCATTTCGGTTCGGTAATCCGTCAAAATTGCCACGGCACCACAAGGGCCACGCGGCGCGGCCAGCCTGAATTCCGGTTTCAAACGCCGGATGACGTTTGATCTGCTCACTCCCGAATACAGCCAACCAGGAATTTGAAAACGTGCTTCCAAACTCCGTTAAAACCAGGGTGACATCGGGTGGTGTTTCCATCGGCACGATGATGTTCGAGTTCAACACGACGGGGATCGGGCGGCTTGCCGCGAATGCCGGTGCCGAGTTTGCCGTCTACGATATGGAACATAGCGGTTGGGGAATCGAGTCGATCCGGATGTTGATCGCGACGACCCCGCGTCCGAATCTGGTCCCGATCGTTCGCATACCGACAACGCAGTACCATTTTGTTTCGCGAGTACTCGACATGGGCGCGATGGGCATTATGGCTCCTATGGTCGAAACGGCAGACGAAGCCAGGTTGCTGGTACAGTCGGCGAAGTACCCACCGATCGGTCGGCGCGGAGCGGCTTTTTCCATCGCTCATGATGATTACCGGAATGACTCGATCCCTGAGGTTGTTCGTTCATCAAATGCAGAAGTGTTGCTGATCGCTCAGGTGGAAACGGCGAAGGGACTGGGAAACCTGGACGAGATCGCATCGGTGGCCGGAATCGATGTCTTGTGGATCGGATTGTACGATCTGGCGAACTCGATGGGATTACCAGGCCAGATGCAACATCCTGAGATTCAGGCGGCAATTGATCGCGTGATTGAAGCGTGCCGCACGTACGGCAAGGTGCCTGCAGTTCTCGTGACCAGCGTCGATGAGGGGCGGGCTCAGATCGCTCGAGGATTTCGGCTGGTTGCATTCGGCGGTGATGTCTGGATTTATCAAACGGCGCTGGCACAGGGGTTAGCGGCGTTACGGAGTTAGCGGCGTTACGGGCTTTGCAGCGTTTCAGTGCAGGTGACAAAACGGGATCGGTTTTGTCGTATCGGCTCCGAAGATGTCCTCTGCCAACAACGGTTCCTCATTTCGGTTTTCCCGCTCAATCCGGGACTCTGCATACAAACCGACGAGTGCCAATCGTCCGGGCGAGATACACGATTTCCGGGCTCATTGCAAATCGAAATCAACGATGAGCGGCAAATGGTCCGATGCATCGCGCGACAGGCGTCGTTTGGCGATATGAGCCGACAATTGGGAAAACGAACCTCGGCAAAATGCTTTGTCCAGTGACCCGAGCGGCAACCATGCCGGAAACGATCGGAAGCGTGACGCGGGTGCCGTTAAATGGTGAAAACCGTGAACGGCGAACGGCCCGTTTGCCAGCGTGTTGCGCCAGTCGTTTGAATCGCCGATGATCAATTGGTGCAAGCCGCCAGCCTCTCGAAACAGATGATGTTCGAGCAGTCGACGCGTCTGCCAGTGTCGTTCACGCTCGGCTAACCCGAGGTGCCAGTTCACCACATGGACCGCTCCACGAGGCGTTTCGATGACGGCCATCTGGGCACCACGCGGCTTTTTTGCGTGTCGCGTTAATTGCACCTGATGATGACTGAGGAACGGCCAGCGCGACAGTACAAGGTTTCCGTAACCTCCCTCGCGAACCCGGACGTTCAACTGGAACAGGCGATTAGTAAAACCAAGTTGCTCGGAAAGGAGTTCGGGCTGGTTTTCGTAACGGCTGCGTCGAACGTTCCGGTCAACCTCCTGAAGGCAAATGATATCCGGCGACTCCGCCGAAATGACATCGATCACTCGTTCGAGTCGATAGCGGCGATCACGACCGCCGATTCCTTTGTGGATGTTGTAGCTAAGGACTCGCACGCTCGCCTGTCGCGTTCAAAGGAGACTCGTATCAGTCCGCAAATCGATCAGTCATTGCGGAGTTTCAGGCCGATCTCACCGAGTTGCTGCCGGATTTCGTTCAGCGAGGTCACACCAAAGTTTTTGGTTGCCAACAATTCATCCGGAGTTCGCTGTACGAGTTCGGACAGGCTGGTAATCCCCAACCGTGCCATACACTTGCGAGCACGAACCGACAGATTCAGATCCGAGACCGACCGGGCCAACATCGCCTGTTCTTGTGGCGACAGGTCGGTTGGCAGAATCGCGTAGGTACCACCGGCCGGGGCGCCTGGTCCCTGCCACGCACCCGGTTCTTTTGGTTTGGCAGGTGCCAGATTTTGGCCAATCCGCAAACCGTGGGCCTGCATCAGATCCCGAATTTCGACGAGCGATGTTTCGCCGAAATTCTTCCCTTGCAGCAGATCAGGCTCAGTGGTTTTCGTCAAATCGCCCAGCGAATGAATATCCATACTGGCAAGGCAGTTACGGCTACGGACGGACAGTTCGAAGTCGGTGACCGGACGACTGAGCAATTGTGCAAGCCGGGCCTCGTTCTTGGCCATATCGTCGTCGTAATACATTTCGCTCGTCGCTTCGATGTCTTTCATATACATCAGGGCGCGTGCGTGGGTCTGATCGTGCTGCAAGACCCGGCGGAAACAGAATGCCGCAGCGGAATAATTCCCCTTGTCTTCATAGAGCAGCCCCAGATTGAGGAGGGCACCGACATAGAACGGAGCTTTGCTCAGGCTCTGTTCGTACAAGCGAATTGCTTCGTTGTCATTGCCATACAGGGCATTTTCGCCTGCGAGTCGAAACAGGGCCTGCGAATGGTGCGGGTCCATGTCGACCGCTCGCTCGAAGTATTCAATTGCACCGTAGGTATCGCCCCGGTCTGCCAGAATACATCCCATCTGATAGGAATAGTCAGCGCGTCGGGCGCCTTCCATTCCTGCCTGTTTGAGGGCCGCCTCGGCTTCTTCGAGTCGTCCCTGCAATCGAATCGCGCCTGCACGTTTCATCGTGCATTCCACGGTGTCGTATCCGGCTTTGGCAGCCGCAGTGAACCTTGCTTCGGCGTCTTTCCAGCGCTCTTGCGACAGGCAGACCATTCCCAGGACATAAATCGCGACGCCATCGGCGCTGGCGCCAGACAGCAATCGCTCGGCAACTGCGTGCTGAGCCAGCAAGTAGGCACCGATGCCGGCTCGAACCGCCTGGCTCGATGCACTGCCACTTTCGACTTCGCGCAACAGCGATTCGATTTCCTGACGGACGACAACGACCTGGTCGGACGCGATTGCGCGCCGGATCTGGCTGAACTCGTCAGCAGTCATTTGTCCCTTGGATTGAAGAATTCCACGAATGTTTACCGGTTCAGCCGTCTTGATCACAGTCAGTTCAACCCTTTCTGGGGGGGTACTGGTTTCATTGAATCCGTCCCGAATTATCGAATCGTGCATTATATCGTAAAGCGCGTGTTCTGCAACGCAGTCGACCTGGTGTCGCAATCTGGCCACCATTTAACGTATTTCAGAACCGACAGATTTTGCAGTAATATGACCGGCAGGAAAGAAAATACGGGTCGCTGAAAAACGGCTACAAGTGCCCGCCGTGCAAAGTATTTCTATTCCAGAACGTCGGGAAGTTGCTACCATAAAGAGGCCCGTTGATCCCGCACGCAGGATTTGAGTGGAAACATGCGATTTTTATTGATGATCGTCGTGGCTGCAGTATCTTTTCTGTCGTGCCATGGCGTTCTTCTTGCGAATGATTCTCAGCCCGCCGATGCGCTCGAGGTCGAGCACCTCAAGGCGGCTCTGAGCGATCTTGACCATGCCGATTTTGATCGACGTGAGGCCGCCACAGAATTCCTTTCAAAGCAGGGATTGAGTGCGATTCCGTCGTTGATGGAAGCTGCCGAAAAACGCTCGACCGAGGCATCGGTTCGCATCTTTTTCGTGCTGCAAAAAATGTATTGCGGGACCGACGATTCAGCGATTGAAGCGGTCGATCTGGCGCTGCAGCGATTGAAGCAATGCGAAAAACTCGAAGTCGCCGCCAAAGCAGTTCGGGCAATCGACGGTGTTGCGGACATTCGCCAGAAACGAGCGATACAGCAGTTCGAGCGACTTGGTGGAATCATCCGCCTCCAAAAAACGGATAGCGAGCATCCGCCTCAGCTTCGTCCCGCGATCGACTATCTGATGCTCGGGCCGGAATGGGTCGGCGGAAACGACGGACTCCGAATTCTCGCCCGAATCGAAGAGATCCGGCAGCGACCAACACCGCTTTATATCATTCGAGGACTCGACATCGCCGACCAGACGTTGCTCGATCTGATCGCTGAATTGCCGTTTCTGCTGATTAACCGGCGCGGTCCCGCGAAACTGGGAGTCAGCAATCGCAATACACTCAGAGACGGTCGTTGCGTCATTGAAAACATCGATCCTGGTTCGGCGGCCGATCTGGCAGGGCTAAGGGCGGGCGACGAAGTTCTGGAAATCGGTGATCAGGAAGTCAATTCGTTTGAAAAACTGATCGAAATTATCGGCGAAAAAGAACCCGGCGATCGTGTTCCCATCACGATTCGACGATCAGGCGAGGAACAAACAATCGAAGTCGTCCTGTCGGGTTGGGGCAAGAAAACGCCGTGACGGCGTGTTCAGCGATCAGTTGTCTTTTTTCACCCGCACATCTTCAATTGTACTCCACGCGGTAGCAAAAGAGACGATTGAGAATGGCGACATCAAGAGGGAGTTTGACGCTGTTTGCCGTGCATTGCCGCGATCCCCGGATGCGTGCTCTCATGAAACGCCATGTTCCTGTCTGCAATCGGTATCAAAGCGGACTGCGATGGCGAGGCCAATATTTTCGTGTGGTGCTCGGCGCTGTTCTGTTCGTGTGTGGCACAACCTTGCTTCTCGCCGAGGACCGGATTCTGATCCAGCAATCGGGTGGAAGCCGATTTCCCATGTCGGGATATGTCGAAGACTATAACGGAAGGGAAATCGTGTTCCGATTGAAAGCGAACGAGCCTGTTCGCCGCTACCCTCGCTCGGATGCGATCGAAGTCACGACTGTGTTTACTCCGCACCACGACCGGGGTCGCAAGCTGTTCAATTCCGGAAAAGTCGCGGAAGCGCGGCAAGAGTTTGTTGCGGCACTCGACGACGAAGATCGCCCGTGGGTCCGCCGCGAGATCCTTGCGAGTCTTGTCAAATGTGCGCTTTGGGTTGGCAACACTCTTGAGGCGATTTCCCGCTTTCAGCCGATCGTTCAGTCGGATGCCGAAACGTTTCACTACGGCCTGATTCCGCTCAACTGGACCAATGAAGAACCACCGGCCAACCTGCGTTTTGATGCCAGGGAATGGATTGATCCTGGTGCAACTCCATTGTTGAAATTGATCGGAGCGAGCTGGCTACTTTCGGTCGCCGACGGAACCGGTGACGCCACGCAAACACTGAGGCGTCTGGCGAGGGATCCTGATGTACGAATCCAGCGGTTGGCTCAGATGCAACTGTGGCGACTGAAGCTGAACGGACTCGAACAGGTCGCACCGCTTGAGATTGCCCGGTGGGAACAGTTCGCTGAAGAGATTCCCGTCGAATTGCGTGGCGGGTGCCATTTCATCGTCGGACGGGCATGGAAGCAGCGACAGGAACACGAACGCGCTGCCAGATCGTTTCTCTGGTTGCCGCTCGTTTTTGATGCGGACCGGCACTTGTGCGGACGAGCATGTTTTGAAGCGGCCGAATCCCTGCGCGAATCGGGCGACCTGACGCAGGCAAATAACCTCTACAGTGAAGTCGTTTTTCGCTACGGCGACACGCCTTGGGGAGCCAAAGCAGAAGCCGAATGGAAAGCGCTGCGTCCGGTAAAAAACGATGAGTTTTCCGCAGGGAAGCCGTAAATCCACGATCCGCTACCATATTGATCTTTCCAATTCCCGATAGCATGTGCTTTACTATTCGGTAAATCGCCCGACCAGGAAATTCAGGACTTTGTCGCGAATAACTTGCGTCAGACCCCTGTATTCGCCATATTCAAGGGGTTCCGATGCATCGGTCATGCGCTCTCGAAGTCTCCGCTTCACTCTGAATGCCAGTCTGGCGAGACGTATGCGTTCGTTCCTGTTTCCGTTCTAAGGTGTTTACGATGAACCGTTATCTCTTCGAGGCATTGCTGGGCATCGCTGTTTTCACGGTCACGTTTGGCGCGACGGGATGCAGTTCGAATCTGCCATCGGCTCCAGCCTCATCCAGTTCGACAGGGACGGCAAGCCAGTCTGCACCACAGGCATCGGGTGCTCCGATGCAACCAGGTCAAATGGGTGGGCCACAAGGAATGGCCAGTCCGCAAGGGATGGCGAGTCCGTCAGGAATGGCAAATGCTCCCGGTACCCCAGGAGCACATGGGGGTTCCGGCCCATCAATGGCGATGGCTCCATCGATGAGCGCCGGAGGGCCAGGGACTCCAGGTGCACCCGGATCTCCAGGGTCGCCAGGAATGATGGGGAGCATGGCGTCTCCTCCTCCCGGAACGGCAGGGGGTTCGAGCAATTCCGACCAGATGGCACAGTATTCAGCGATGATGGCCAAAAACGGTGCGATGGCGGGCAAAGGTCCATCGGGTTCGGCTCCTGATCCGTCAACCATGTCCAGAACGGGAGCTCCCGGTATGGCAAATAACCCCGGCGATAGTTCCGCCCAGTCTGGAATGATGAATCGCGGACAGGGGTCACAGGGAGGCTCAGGGACGCCCGGCGGTCCAGGTACGAGAGGCGGCCCGGGTAGTCAGTCGAATAATTTTGCGCCAGGGAGCGTGGATGATACGTTGGCCCGGTTCTGTACGGCACTCGCCGAAGGCGACACCGCAGCAGCAAGCGAATTTATCAGCGCCAAAGCGAAAGCACTGGCAGGAAAGTTGCGCGACGGCGAATTGTCTGACGAGCAGATCGAAGAGATCACCGACGCAATCGTTCCGATCAGCGAATTGCAACCGACGGCAAATTCAACTCTTACAAAACGCGGACTGCGAAACGGTAAGAATCAGTCGATCTCATTCACCCTGAAAAAAGAAGACGATTCGTACAAGATAACCGAGTTCACAGTCAGCAAACCGAAAAAACCGATTCAGTAGAATTGCTGACGTCGTTTTTCCACGATGCCGGATCTGTTGTTTTTCAACAGCTGAACGGGCTGTGCGTCATTCGCAATGCGTGGGCGAGTGTTTTTCGCGTACTTCAGTCGTTCAGCGGTTGCGAGCTGCGCAGATAGGCAAACAAATTACGCAGTTGCTCTTCTGTCAAATCGTTCAGTTGACCTTCGGGCATCAATGATTTTCGCGATTTGTTGAGTTCTTCCAGTTCTGATCGTTCAAGCGATACCGACTGGCCGTCGGGAGCTCGCAGTGTGACCGATTGCGGGTCTTGCTCGACCAGAAAACCGGTCACGACGCGACCATCCTTCAGGACGGCGACCCGGGTTTCAAACCCTTCCCGTATTTCGGCGCTGGGATTCACAATGTGAATCAACATCTGACGTACGTCGTCTCGCTTGTACGTCGTCAAATCCGGGCCAATCTTGCCTCCCGTGGCATGCAATGTGTGGCATTTGCCGCACATTTGCATATAAAGTTTTTTTCCTGGGTACGGGTCTCCAGGTCCGGTCAGTAACCCGGTGAAGCGTTCGATTGTTCCTTGCATTTCGTCATTGGTGGCCCCTTCCACGCTGCCCCAGTGTTTTTGAATCAGACTGGCGAGATGTTCATCGCGATGAATCGTTAACCGACGAACCGTGTCCAGCGGCACCGAGGCCGCGACGACTTCGCCCCGATCAACGGCCTGCACAAATTCGAGAGCCCATATCTTTCTGCTGACGAAAAGCGACTGTGCGACAACCCTGACATCTTCATTGAAATTGCCGTATTGAGCGAGTACTGCCGACGCGATACCGGGATCGCCGTAAGCTTGCAACGCATTGAGAATTGATCCCTTCAATCCGTCATCCGCTGTTTTCGAGAGTGTCTGTGTCAGGACGGAAACGGCGGCGGGCTGTTTCACTTCGCCAAACAGGCTGGCGAGTTCGGCTCGCTTTCCCGCAGGAGCTTTTTCATCCGCGATCGTTCGCAACGCTTCGTCGATGGCGGCGGAATCGCCCTGTCGAACTCTGAGTGACAACGAACCTCCTCCCGCAGACGACAGGGCCGCGACGAGTTCTGCAGGAACATTTCCAAGCGAACGTCCCTGGAACGCTTCTTCAAATCCCTGCATCAAAGATTTGGTCGATTCGGGCGAGGGAGACGCTTTCAGAAGCTTTGCACAAACGGCAAGGTCAGCACGTTGTCCCGTCGAAGCAAACCGTCGCATCAGTCGCGGCAGGATCTCTTTTTGAACCAGAGGACGAGACCACAGATTTCGGTCTTCGAAAAGTCGCAGCCCGGGTGATTCTGCCGCCAGCGTGTCTGCTGCGGTCTCGGGCAATTTCGATGCCGGGCTGATCGAATTCACCAGCGACGCCGACGCCGGGCTGATGCTCGCTTCCAGTGCCCACCAGATCATCAACGGTTGCCTCGCATCTGACAGATCTTCGTCGCGAAGCATCAGGTGGCGAACGATGGGCAACGACTGTTCATGAGGCAACCGTTTTGCCGAAGCGGCGAATTGTGCGCGGACTTCGATATCCGGTTCCGTCTTTGCCAGATCAGCAACGCGCGCGGCGAAATCCGAGGGCAACCGGCGTTCATCGGCCATCAATCGAACGACCCACAGCCGAACCTGCGGCTCAGCGTGATCGACGGCCCTCAATGCCGTGATTCCGTCGAGTCCGCCGGAAAGATACAGTCCCCACAACATTTCCAGGGCCGACTGACCGGATGACTCGAAGAGTTTTTTGCGAAGCACCGGGATCGCAGCCGGGTCTTTTCGGTCTGCGAGAATGCGTCGCGCTGCTTCCCGATGCCATCGATCACGACTCTCCAGGATCGTGATCAATTCGCCTGTCATGAGTTTTCCGAGCGGCTTCGAACGAGCGTTCGAACCTCCGGAGGTTGTCTTCGCGCGGACGCGATAAATTCGTCCGTGTTCCCGATCGAGCCCCCCCTGGTAATTCGCAGTGTGCGCGAGTTGTCCGTCGTACCAGTCGGCGACATAAACAGCGCCGTCGGGACCGTCTTTCACGTCGACCGGTCGAAACCAGGTGTCAGACGATTCGATCGCGTAACCGATGTCGCGAGTTCTGAACGTCGACCCGACCCGTTCGACATCGCTGATGACCACGTGATTCAGGATTGCCGCTGCACCAAATAACTTGCCACGATATTTATCGGGCAACGCGAATGGACCATCACTCCCTTCATAGATGATGAATTCATGGGTGAATCGGGGAACATTGTGATGTCCCATCGCGGGGAAGTAGCCGAATGACCAGGGATTCGAGAGCGGTCCATGCTTGGAAAATCCTTTCTGAAGATAGGCCCCCTGCATGTAGTGGAATCCTCGCGTATTTCCACCGTTATGACCCGAGAACGCGCGGCCGGCCGCATCGAATTCGAGTCCGAAAGCGTTGCCGCCGCCCTCGGAAAAAACCTCGTATCGTCGTGTTTCAGGGTGATAACGCCAGATGTTCTGGCCCTGCGAATGAACCGTCGGAACCGGTTTTCCCAGGTCCGGTTTTCCCAGGTCTGGTTTACCGGGGTCCGGTTTGCCCGGCCATCCCAGCGTCACCGAAGCCGACACAGTGCTTCCTTGTGCCCCGTAAAGCCAACCGTCTGGTCCCCAGCGCAGACTGTTGACCACCGAATGCGTATCTTCGATTCCGAACCCCGAAAGATGAACCTCGGGGTCGCCATCGGGAACATCATCCCCGTTTCGATCGGGATAGAACAGCAGATACGGCGGGTTCAGTACCCACACGCCGCCGCGTCCCTGAACGAAGGCCGTTGCAATGTTCAGACCGTCAACAAATATTTTGTGAGTATCAAACTGGCCATCGCCGTCGGTGTCTTCATGAATCGTGATTTTGTCGTTTCCTTTCGCGCCCAGCGGAGGCGGATCGGGAACCCGGTCGTAGACGGCTCTCCACCACTGATCCTTGCTGAGCAACGTCAGTCCCGCCGGTTCGGGGTATTGCAGATACTGCATCACCCACAACCGCCCCCGCTCGTCGAAGTTCATGAACAGCGGTTGAGACACCACCGGTTCGGCAAGGACCAGGTCGAGTTGCAGATCGTCAGGCACCTTCAGATGATCCATTGACGCGCGCGGTGCGAGTGCAGTTTGCTGGATCTCGCGTCGAATCACTGTGGCAAACGGGCTGACCGGCGAAGCCGCAACAACGGTCTCGAACGGAGCAAGTCCCCGTTTTGCAAATTCGCCCGCTTTTTCGGTCGCCCAGGCCAAATCGTCACCAACGCGGAACATCCATGTGCCATGCAGGGCAATGGCTTCTGACCCGGCGATCAATTGAGGTGCCCCGCCTGTAAACCCGCCCGCCCCTCCGTCATCGTAAACTCGCAGTGAAATCGTATTGATTTCGCCAGGTTTGATCGTTCCGTCAGGAATCACGTAGCGGTGCAGGTTCTCGACACCGTTCACAGATTTCGGCGGCAACGCTCCGCTGACACCGACTTTGATCCCGTTCACGAAGCTTTCACTCGCATTGTCGACTTTTTCGACGTACAGAAACATTCCGCGACCTCGCCACGATTCGGGAACTTTGACCTCGCATCGATACCAGGCAAATCCATCATCGGCGGCAAATCGTTGGTCCTGTTCCCACGGCCCAGGGACGGGTAACGTCGTCCATGTGGAATGTCCGTCCTCAAGGGGATGCGCCGGAACAGTGGCAGACAGTTTCAAATCGATCGGCGGAACATTGCGGCCAGCCGCCCAATAAATGGCATTCAACAGCAGTCTCTGAAACGCCGGATGACGGAAATCGTCTTTATGACCGAGCGATGTATAAAAGGTTCGTCCACCGTCTTGACGCTGAAACGTCCACGCGACGGGTTCCTCTTTCTGCAATCCGTCCACTCGTCCGCGCATCAACTCCGTCGTACCCTGTTCGAGCGGCGAGGTATTGTAAAGCGTCGCTCCGCTGGCAAATTCTGTTTTGGAAATTCCCGTCAGGATCGGGTGTTTCACGTTCGGCAATGTCCGAATCAGTCCTTTGGTTTCGTTTCCGGTATGTCCGGTATAGTGACCACCGAAGACATCGTGATCGAGTTCCAGCCACGTTGACAGGCCCTCATTCGATTGGCCGGGAAGGAACGAGAACGCGTGGTTTGCCGTGCGAATTCCTGCCACCGGCTTTCCCGCAGCGACGTGTTTCCTGATCACGTCGAGCTGTTTTGCAGGGAGCGGTCGGCGGCGGACGCTGATCAGTAACACATCAGCCTCGTTAACGACATCAATTCCCTGCAGATCGTATTTGTCCGAGGCGGAATTGAAGACAAAACTCGTTTTGAAATCGCGACCCAGAAACGTGGCTGCAAACTCGGGCAACGAGGTTTCAGTTCGATATTCATCTTCGGCGGCAAGAATCACGACGTGCGGGCGTTTGTCTTCGGAAAAATGAAATGCCGTTCCGCCCAGGAAATCGGTACTCGTGATCGTCGGGCACCAGTACTTTTCGATATGTTCGATAATCAGATCGTTACCGGTGAAGTGGCTGACAAACGGTTTCATTGCGGGGTTGTACATCGTGTCTGTCATGTCGCGCATCAGCGCGACATTCATACCCTGATAGACTATCTGACGAATCGAGAACGGTCGGCCCAGAACACACATGTTCGTATGAACGCCCATCACGATGACGTTCCGGATATCGCGCTGTTTCATCAGGCGCCATGCTTCGTCCGAATCAGTAATCGCGTCTTCGTCGCGAATTTCGATAGCAGCAATCTGACGCGACCACGCCCGATAGTTTTTGACCGGCTCGTCGCAATCGCAGCCGCCATCGGAATCATCGATCGGCAATCCCGGTTCGCGATCCGGATCGATCCGGCACCAGCGTTCGAGCGGTCTCTTCGATTCTGCGACCGGAGCTTGCATCGCCCGTTTTCGTTGTGGTGTCTCCTTGTAGAAGTCCATCGTGTCGCTGGGACAGTGGATAATCAACGCCCCGCGCGACCGTGCGGCCTTCACGACCTCGTTCATCCGGGGTGCCATCTCGGCGACGCGTGCCGTGGCGTTGGGGCACCAGTGCTTGTCCCACATGTCACAAATCACAACAGCCGTCTGCTGCGGCTCCCACTCCGTTGGTGTCGTCGTTGTATGCCATCGTCCGGTCTTCGGAGCCACCTCGACCCGCGATCGGAAATTGAGCATCAGTTTTTGTGGTTCGGCAGCGTCGAGTCTAACGGGGGCCGGTACACACTCGAAACACAAGAGCCAACCTGCAATCGCGAGAAGAGTCCACCGCATGTTGATCTCCGATATTCAAGGACAATCCGAAGTCCCAGGGCAAAACGCATCAATTCAGTGTGATGGGAACCCGCGCGAATTGCCAGCATCGAACGACGATTTGGCTCGCGTCGAAAGCCTTTGATGGAGATCGAAGCGGTCTGTCAGCACCAGCGCTACCGTGGGCGAGCATTGCACCGGGGTTTAATGTCACGCCAGATTTAGCAACCGGATGGCGTTGCCTCGACAGATGCGGTGGTAAACGTCTTCGGGCAGATTCAACGAATCCAGAAGGCTGAATTGAGGAATTTCTTGCTCGGGCATCAGAACATCGGTCCCGAACAGCAGTTGGCTGGAGTTGCGGATGATAAACTCGCGACCGAATTCCGGGTCGCGGGCGATGGCTTTTTCACCCCCAGGTTCTGAAAGATCTCCGTAGAGATTGGGGTATTTCTGCATCAACCGGTCCAATGCTCCTCCCGGTGCGACTCGGGTAGGAACTTGCGGATATCGACCAAAGTCGTCCATCGTGGCGTCGGAAGAAATCGATGCCCAGAAACCGGCTGCGTGTCCGATCAAAGCCAGTTTGGGAAATAATTTTAGCACGTTTTCCAATCTCGGCAGCCCAGGCGTATCCGGATTTCGCAGATCATCGAGGTGAAACAGGATCGGAAGACCAACCGTTTCGCACGCTTCGTACAGAAACAACTGTTGTGGCGCATCAAAAACCAGTCCCGTTTTATGTTCGCCAAAACCTTTGCAACCGGCATCCTGGTACCGCTTCAGGATCTCGATCAATCCTTTTGTTCCTGAGACATGGCCCGTTCGTTGGCCCGGGAGGTGGGCAGCCGCTCCATCACCGTGAACGTGGTGGCCCCGGG
>JANXOO010000345.1 GCA_025353525.1 Schlesneria sp.
CTCGCAACAAGAGTACGAATATCCAGTTCAACTCTGCCGCGCCGAACAACGTACTCGTACCATCCAGGTCTGCAAGCAAGTTTGCTCGCAACAAGAGTACGATTACCAGGTTCAGCTCTGCCGTGCAGAATCACGCTCGCGAACCATTCAGGTCTGCGAACAAGTTCCAGAAACGCAAGAGTATGACTACCAGGTCCAGCTCTGCCGCTCGGAAACCCGCACCCGACAGGTTCCAGTTTGCCGCACGGTTAACGAAGAAAAAGTTCGCACGGTCAACTTCATGGTTTGCGTTCCAAAGACTCGTGAAGAGTCCTGCAACGTGACCGTTTACGACACCGTTAACGAAGAAAAGTCCGAAAACTACACGGTTTGTGTTCCATACACCGTGGAAAAAGAAGTGACGGTTCAGGTCTGCAAGATGGTACCAAAGACGATTATGGTTCCAGCTCCGCAGCCGGCCTGCAACAATTGCGGAGCGGCACCTGCCGCCTCTTGCTGCAACTGAACATTCGATTGAACTCCTGAGGGGGTTCGGTCAAGTGTCCGTATGACGAAATGTGAAATGCCCTGTGGTGCGAGCCACAGGGCATTTTCGCTTTAAGGCGACCGGCCGGAAAGTAAACACCGGTCGCCCGACCAGTCGTATTCCCGCGAAAAGGTGTTTTGTGCAGGAATCCTTCACTTCCATCAGAAGCAACGTTCCTTGATGGACGGTCCGGTGGTTCCGCGACGCATCCTGATCGGGCTAATTTCCAGCCACAATGCCTTCAAACAGGTTTTCCAGTCTGCGAATTCCCTTGTCGGGATCGAACATCGCTCTCACTCGTTCTCGCGCCAGTTCGGCTCGGGAACGCCATTCGTCCCGATGGTCCATGGCAGCAGCAATACAATCTGCTATTGCGGTCGAGTCACCTGCCGGAACCAATCCACCACAACGACCGCCATCCAGTATCTCTCTCGGACCGCTGGGGCAATCTGTCGATAAAGCGGGGACACCGCTGTCAATCGCTTCGATCAACGCATTCGGCATCCCTTCAAAGTGCGACGGAAGCACAAACAGGTCGGCGTTCTGGTACCAGTGTCGGGGATCACCTACAAATCCGGCAAACGTGACACTTGATTCCAGTCGATGGCTTCGAACGAATTCTTTTAATTCTGCTTCCGTTTCGCCTTTTCCAAAGATCACCAGTCGCAGTAATCGTCCGCGTTTGTTGACCAGGTCATCGATCGCTTCCAGCAGGTTTCGATGACCTTTTTGAGGGTGCAATCGCCCGGCATTGACGATCAGGAATCGTCCGTCGACTTTCGAGCAAGCAGACCGAACGAGTTCCCGCTCGGTTCGTGCCGGAACCAGGCTTTTCACCGAACCCTCGATCGACGAGGGTTCGATTTGTTCGCGGCCGTTTTCTTCCGTCCGGACATCCGCAAGCAAATTGTAAAACACCTTGACGTGATCAGGGGGGAGTTGGAAATACTCGATAACCCTGTTTCGAAGCCCCTCGGAATTCGCAAGCACGATACTCGCTCGGCGATAAGCCCGGCGTGCAAACCAGCGGGAAACAGTGACCGAGAACCGAACATGCAGTTCCAGTTCGGGGCCAGGATCGGCAACGCAGCAGGAAACGCGGCGAGTTGGCCTGAGCCAGCATCCTCCCGCCGCGTCGAGAGTCGCAAGATACGTCCGATCGTAGATGACATCGATTCGCTGTGACCGCAAAACCTGCGCAAGGTGGATATGACGCAAGAGTCTCGTCAACTTGGCATACCTCAAAATCCGCCGAAGCAGAGTCTCAGGCGTACCATCCCAAAATGCAAAGATCGGTACGTCCGTCGGGACTTCATCCAGCAATTCCCCCTGTTTGACAGCGAGATAAAGCAAAGGTTCAAAGCGAGCCCGGTCGAGACGTTTGATGATTTCGAGGATTTGGCGTTCCGCACCCCCTCCGCCCATCGAACCAATAACGAACAGAACGCGCGGACGGGAATTTAACGACATAAGTTGCTCGTGAAGTTGATTAACGCAGGCCTCGTACAAGGCATATTGTTCTGTTCATGGAGGGGAAAGAGTCCTTCATTCAAGCTCCCCAAGTCGATGCGTCCAGCCGATCGGATCGAGCGGTTCGGCGATTCCGTCCGGATAACGCAACACGCACCCCGGACGTTCGGTAACTTCTCCAATCCTTGTTATGGGCGTTAATTCCCGCCATTCCGTCTGTAACAATCGTCCGTGTTCTGGTGAGACCGCAAACAGCAGTTCGAAGTCCTCACCGTCGCTCAGCCCGTGCAATAGTGGCGTTCGGCCGTCGGATGCGGCGAGTGCCGCGGCCGTCAATGGAATCCGTGCCGCATCCAGAACCGCTCCCGCATTGCTCGCCTTCAACACGTGATGCAGGTCGGCTGCCAGCCCGTCGCTGATGTCGATCATCGCGTGCAGATCAACGGCCTTCTGTAACTCGCGCACCTCGGCAATTCGTGGCGAAAACGTCAAGTGGCGTCCCGATGGCAGGCTTCCGCCCAAAGCACCGGTGACAAACAGCCAATCGCCCGGCAGTGCTCCGCTACGGCAAACGGGTTTTGACCCGAATGGTTCGCCAACGACCGTAATGCTGATCGCCAGTGGCCCGTTCCAGCTATTGGTGTCCCCACCCGCGATAATGACATCGTATTCGTCGGCAAGCCGGATTACGCCATCGTGAAGATCCCTGGCAAAATCCATCCCGCGATTGTTCGGTAGCGCAACGGAAACAAAAGCCGCCACAGGTCGGCCAGCCATCGCCGCGATGTCGCTCAAATTGACGGCCAGTGCCTTACGTCCGGCAAGTTGGGGCGTCGCAGGCGGAAATGTGAAGTGAACACCTTCCATCAGCATATCGATCGCCACGAGTGATTCGCGGTCTGCAGACGGCTTCAGGCACGCGGCATCATCGCCGATCCCCAGTGTGACCGGATGGCGATCACGAACACGGCCGCGAATCCATTCAATCAGCGCGAATTCGGGACGATTCTTGAATTGATCGTTCATCGATATACTTCTGGTGGATTGGCGAAGGTCGTTTGCCAAAGGTCACTCTGTATGGGAACATTCCGTACGCGCAGTATACAGATTCCGACCGATTGCAGTCGCGAGCATCGACAGTTTGATTTCAACAGCTTCAGGAGCCACGGGCGTGCCCACTTACGACTATAAATGCGAAGCGTGCGAACACAAATGGGAAGAGTCCCAATCTATCAAAGCCGATCCGATCAGGAAGTGTCCGGGTTGTGGCAAACTAAAAGCCCGGCGTCAAATCGGTGGCGGTGCGGGGCTTATTTTCAAAGGCTCCGGATTCTACCTGACCGACTACCGCAGTGATTCATACAAAAAAGCAGCCGAAGCTGACAAAAAAGCTTCCGGCGGGGGAGAGCCCGCTGCCAAAAGTGAGTCGAGTCCCAGTCCCAAAAGCGAACCCTCCAAAAACAAAAGCGAGTCCGGCAAAAAGTCGGGCGAATAGAATCACGGGGCCGACTGGAGAACACCGAAGATGATCCGCTTGCCAGAATGTCCCGTTTGTTTGAAGTCAGTTCCGCCTGCGACGGATCCCGCCTCGCAATTCGCACCGTTTTGCAGTCGCCGCTGTAAGGAAGTCGATTTCTTCCGCTGGTGCGATGGCCGATACGCGATCGTCGAACCGCTCGATCCAGCGCAAACGGAGTTCATTTCAGCGGATGAAGGTGGGGATGATGACTGTTGAAATTGCAACAATTCTCGACGTTCGTGCAGCGGAAAAAGCGATAAGGGAACACGTTTCACCCGCCCCGTTGATTCGTTCATGGCCGCTGGAACGGGAACTCGGATTACCGTCACACCGACGCGTGTGGCTCAAGGATTACGGTTGGACACCTGTCGGATCATTCAAACTGCTCGGTGCATTGAACTGGGTCGCACAAAACCTCGAACGGATTGAAGATCATCCGATCGCCGCTCATTCATCGGGAAATTTTGCGTCCGGAATTTCGTTTGCCGGCATGCGATTTCACAAGCGGGTTCTGGTTGTCATGCCCGAGACGGCTCCGAGGGTCAAGTTCGAATTGACCCGGTCATTCGGTGCCGAAATCGTGACCTATGACATTTCGCGTGACCATGAAACAGGCGACCGCGAACGGCTGACACGTCAACTTGAGAATGAACAAAAAGCAGTGCGCGCATCGCCGTATGATGACCGCCATGTGATCGCAGGGAACGGTGTCGGCGGACTCGAAATCGTTCGTGAGTTGCAGCGTGATGGGCGAGAATTGTCGCATTTCTTTTGTCAGGTCAGCGGAGGTGGCCTGATGGCCGGTCACGCGTTGGCAATTGCAGACGGATATCCGGCTGCGAAAATCATCGGCGTCGAACCCGACGGTGCCAATGACTTTGGGCTCTCCCTATCGTCCGGTCGCAGGGCCAGAATTGATCGACCGACAAGTATCTGTGACGGGCTGCTGTCGTATGATGTCGGCGAACAAAATTGGCCGATCCTCAGCCGATACGTCGCTCAAGCCGTTTCAGTTCCCGACGAAAAGACGCGCAAAGCCATGAAATGGCTCTATGACAAACACGGGCTTCGAACAGAACCCTCAGGTGCCATAGCAGTTGCCGCATTACTCGGCGGAAATGCAGATCTCGGAGATTCGGGCGACGTCGTTGCTGTCGTCAGCGGTCGTAATGTCGACGAGGATCGTTTCCAGGAATGGATTGCCATTTGAATCAGGGCACGGTGACGCTCCTGATTCCGCAATTTTGAAGGTTTATTCCGATTCTGCCAAAGATTCCGGTTGCAACAACCGATTTTATTGGAGAACACCACGACATTTTTCGTGGAGACCTCGTTGTGCAAGGAAGTCGTCATGAAAACGCAATCAAACTGGCAACTCCTGCTGGTCGCGGGATTGTTAATTTCGGCAACATCAACCGGTTGTCTGCAAACGACAATTGGAGGCCAAACGTTGCCGTCTGCGTACTACCTTGACGACGATGTTCAGTATTTCCCCAAGGGGCCTGAAAACAAATTGTCGCGTCAGGTTCGCGCATTGGAGAGATACAAATCCGAGCGTCTGTCGGCTCAACAAGGACTGGGAGACGATTCAGGAAACTGAACCCGCTGTATGACAA
>JANXOO010000352.1 GCA_025353525.1 Schlesneria sp.
CAATCGTCGACAAGGATGATTTCGTCGACAGATCCGGGAGGGATATCCGCGACCGTTCGTTCGAGCGTCCGCGCGGCGTTGTAAGCGGGCATGACGGCAATCGTCTTACCTCGTGAAGAACCGGTGAGGGCTGTCGCATCGGGACGCGGAAGGTATGATTCAGATGAAGACACAGTGACTCGATTCAACGGAAAGAAGACGCATGAAAAGCTCGAGCGGCATTCTACGCGGCCAACCGTTTTGTGCCACTGTTGGAGGGTGTACGCTGACTTTGTCGGGTCGCGCTGCTGCCGGTGTTTGATTTTTGCAGGGGATGCCACTTTTTTTGAGGAGGGTCCGGGTATGGGGAGAGCCTGGCTAACTTTTGAATCGCTGAAAGACAGGCTAAAGCCTGGACCCCAGCGGCGTTGGAAGACAGAATCACATCGGTTGCTTTTCAGTTTGAATTCGGGTTGATCCTCGCGTCGAGAGCAGCGTTGAGGTTAGACTCATTTTCTGGACCGTCGCGACTGAACCTTCGTCACGACGACTGCGGGCAATTGATCCGAGACCATCAGATGGCCGAATTTCGCTATATCGCTCGTGAGCTTTCCGGCCTACAGGTCGAGGGGACCGTCTCTGCGGCATCAGAGCGAGAGGCACTCGGTTCGCTCGCCGCACGAAATCTGTTTCCCGTATCGATCGATCTGGCCGACGCCGCGAAAGCGCACCTGGCGAACAAGCGTCGACGAGTCCCCGCACGAGTTTTGGCGGTCTTTTACGCTCAACTGGCAGACTTGCTTCGAGCCGGTGTCCCGTTGCTCCGATCCCTCGACTTGCTGGTCAAGCAGACGCGACAGATGACGCTGAAGCTTGTCGTACAGGAAGTTCGCGACCAGGTCGCCGATGGTACCCGGCTAGCCGAAGCACTCCGGCAACACCCGACCGTCTTCA
The DNA here is from genome assembly GCA_025353525.1 of Schlesneria sp. Taxonomy (GTDB): domain Bacteria; phylum Planctomycetota; class Planctomycetia; order Planctomycetales; family Planctomycetaceae; genus Schlesneria. The sequence goes on from JANXOO010000352.1 coordinate 934, forward strand.
ACGAACTGACGATTAGTATGGTTCGCGCGGGGGAAGAAGGGAGTTTCCTTGAAGAGTCACTACAGCGAATCGCGGACTTTACGGAACATCAGGAGGAATTGAAAGGACGCGTGATTGGAGCGATGGCCTACCCGGCGTTTCTGGTGGTGGTCGGCACCCTCATCCTCGTCGGCATGCTGATTTTTTTCGTACCAAAATTTGAACCGCTGTTCGATACGATGCGTGCAGAAAACCGGCTTCCGTGGGCCACGATTGCGTTGCTGAATATCAGTGGCGCGATTCAGCATTATGGCTGGATTTTACTGATCGCCCTGGGAGGATCCGTTTTTTTTGGGCAGAACTACTTCTCTAATGAAATCGGACGCCGACGATTCGATGAAATTCGACTAAAGATTTTTGGTGTTGGCCGCGTAATCCGAAGTCTGGCGGTTGCCCGATTTTGTCGGGTACTCGGCACACTGTTGCGTAACGGAGTACCGATCCTCAGCTCGTTACAGATCGCCAAAGATGCAACGGGAAATCGCGTCATCAGCGAGGCCATTGCCCAAGCGGCTGATCACGTGTCGGCCGGACGATCGCTGGCTCAACCACTCGCAGAATGCGGGCAGTTCCCGATCGATGTCATCGAGATGATCGCTGTGGGAGAAGAGGCCAACAACCTGGAACAGGTTCTTGTCGGTATCGCAGACAAGATGGAACGACAGACCAATCGGCAACTCGACCTTGTTGTTCGCTTGCTCGAACCGCTGATGCTGGTCGTGATGGCAGGAGTGATCCTGTTTGTATTGATTGCCCTGATGCTGCCGATTTTCAACAGCTCGTCAATGACTGCGGTTGACACGTCACTTTTCCGCCATTTCTGTTGAGACCGGCAATCACTGCCGATCGTCGATGGCAATCTGAGTCAAATGCGGCTTACCCAGCTTCAACAGCCGATGTATTTCCCAGGCTGGATCGCCGATTGTGATCGTCGGCATGGCAAACTCCGGCAGCAAAGGCCGACGGTGTCGGAAATATCTTCGATGGCAGCCAGCGTCGGAAAGGGAGTACTGACATCATGACAATTCGTGCCAGAAACAATCCATCGTCGGACACATTTTTTTTGATTGTTGTACTGCTTGTTTCGTTTCTGACTCCGGTCACACGATCGAGTTTGCGAGCCGAGGATAACCCGAACCGGGCAGGCAAAATGCTCGAAGGACTCAAACAGCGGTCAGCGAGAGAACGATGGCAGCGGGTCAAAAAACAATATCCGTCCGATACAGCAGCATCGCGGACGAATGCTCCTTCTCAACTTCCCGCAGAGTACCACGAAAACATTGCAGAAGACGATTTTCCGCCAGCACCACAATCGGGATTGATGATCCCCCGATTATCCGCAATTCCTCGCGATCCATCGACGGATTGGGTTCTTCCCGCTCGTGATCCGGCCACAGATATTGCGACGGAACCAGCGACCGCATCGCCGAATGCGGCTCGCCTTTTTAATGCGAGCTCGCACGGCAAGCAGGCGATCAATGAACCTGCCGAGGCAACTCGCATTGCGTCCCAGGACAGTGGATACAAGACCGGTTTCGAAAAGAAGTCGACAAGTCGTCCCAGGTCCCCTTTGGAACGGACAATCGGCGAGATTGTTCCGTTTTATGATCGCGATCGCGACAACGATATCCGCGAATTTGCCGTTCAGAAGGGAAAAGAATTCGACATCGGCATCACGACAAGCACCTGGACTGATCGGTCGTTCCCGGAAATCGCACTGGCATGGGAAGCGACGAATTTTTATCACAACCCTTTGTACTTCAGCGATCCGGCACTGGAACGATACGGGCATTCGTACCATCCCATCGTCCAGCCATTCGCATCGATTGCACGACTGGGTGTTCAGTTTGCATTTCTGCCCTATCAAATGACGATCGATCCCCCTTGCAAGGAAGAGTATGCCCTTGGCTGGTATCGCCCAGGAGAATGCGCGCCAATGCTGCACTATCCTGTGCCGCTGAATGCGGAAGCAGCAGTCGTCGAAGCGGCAGCGATCACCGGGTTGATTTTCATCATTCCCTGATGAAATACATGCGAACTGGAGCGAATGTGTCTCCGGACATGGGAGGATCTCCCGCTTTCCACGGCTCTCAGGCTGCGCGAGCGTCGCTGACCCCGCACTGGCACTCGACCGAATGTCTCGAATTGTCTTCGACTTGTCTTCGGCGTTCTTCTTGCCTTTTGTCTTCCACTTCGTGTTTTCTCAGGCCGATTCTGTTGACCATTCAAGTCGATCAATTCCCGTCACAAAACGGTCTAAAACAAGGTAACGTGTGAAGACGAGACCTGCGGTCATGCGGCAGTGCGGCCAGAAACCCGCGCACAACAAATTAAAAATCCCTCGCACTGCGAGTCGGATTGGCGCACAATCGATGTCAATTCAGTAACATGACGTACTGGCAATCCGGAGTAGTGGAAAGCAGGCATTCGCCGAATACAGGGGAGTTGTGGTGTGAACAGATATGGCCCTGGATTATTGTTGACGGGGGTATTGTGTCTCTGCGGTACAGCGTCGGCGCAGTCGGTTAACGGCGGGCGGTCCGCCACGTCCTTTCCTTCGTTATCGAACTCGGAAAAAGCTGCGGTCAAGAACTGTCTGGAGATTATCCGAAAGTGCCAGTTGCCTGACGGAGCGATTGTACAGTTGAACCGGTCCGGTCAAATCGGTGCTCCGATCTGGATTGCTCCTTATTTTGCAAATTATGCGGCACTTGCCTTGATATCCGATATCGAACGCACGAAATCAGTTCCCGAAATGGGGAGGATCGGAAAATGGCTTGACTGGTGTGCGAAGCATCAGTCCGCCGACGGGTACTGGAACGATTACGAAGGAACGTCTGTCGGCTACAAAAACAACGAAAAAGTCGATGCCTGGGACAGTTCAGCGGCGATGTTCCTGCTCGTCACCGCACGATTTCAGAAAATCGGAGGAAAGGTCAAACCGGCGGTGGTCGAAGCGGCAAAGAAATCGCTCAGGTGTATCGAGGCGTTGTGCGACGATGACGGATTGACATGGGCGACCCCCACTTACAAGATGAAATTCCTGATGGATAATGTCGAGGTTTACGCCGGGCTTAAATCAAGCATCGCGTTTTTTGATTTGGTCGATGCGAAAGACGAGTCACGTGCGGCGACTGCGCGAGCCGACGCTATGGCAAAATCACTGCCAGGTTTCTGGCGGCCCGATGAACAGCTCTACGCTTATGTGCTCGATGAAAAAGGACGCTATGAAGGAGGGTTGAGTCAGGCGTACCCCAACGGGCTGGCTCAACTTTTCGGGATCGCTTTTATTGCTGCCAGGCAGGAAGCGATGACGGCGGCGAAGAAATTTCCGCCTGACGACGGAGTGACCACAGCAACCGGGACTGAACGTTGGTACGTGGCGGCCTCACGGCTGGGAGGCAATGAAGCGAAAGAGTGGAAAGAAAAACTGGTCAAAGATGCGACCGGTTTCACGTCAGCGAATGTCTACGTCAATCGCCCGGCGATTGCGGCCCTTGCACTCTTCGATGGCGCCAACTGGATGCCAAGTCTTGCACGATCAAAAGAATCCCGTTGAATTGGCGAGTTCAGACTTCGGTTCAGGGATTCCAGATGCCCGTTATCAGCAAATCCAGCCTCACCGCGTTTGCATTCCGGATCTTCGAAAAAAGCACGATTCCCCCGGACGAGGCGGCTCAGGTCGCAGAATCGTTGGTCCTCGCAAATCTGAAAGGCCATGACTCGCATGGGGTCATTCGGATTATCGAGTATGTCGACTGGGTGGGTCGTGGTTGGGTCAATCCAACAGGCCACATTGAGGTTGTTCGAGAGCAACCGTGTATCCTGGTTTTGAACGGCAATTTTGGATTCGGCCAGGTGGTAGGGCGCGAGGCGTTGAATCTCGGTATCAAAAAGGCAAAGCAAGAAGGCGCATGCATCTTGTCCTTACGCTGCTCCGGTCATCTTGGCCGCGTCGGCGAGTTTATGGAAATGGCGGCTGATGCAGGGCTCGTCAGTTTTGGTATGACCAATACTCACGGTGCCGGAGTTCTTGTCGCGCCGTTTGGTGGCTGCGAAAGAAGGCTCTCGGCAAATCCCATTGTTGGAGGGGCCCCGGTTCCGGAGATGGCATCGCTTGTAATGGACATGTCAACGTCCACGATCGCGGAAGGAAAGATCAAAGTTGCGCGGAACAAGGGTGATTCATTGGCACCCGGACTTTTTGTCAATGGCTGCGGTGAACCGTCAACCAGTCCCGAAGAGTATTACGCCGATCCACCAGGGGCGTTACTACCGATGTCAGGCCACAAGGGTTTTGCCTTATCGATGTTTTGCGAAGTTTTTGCAGGCGCGATGACCGGTGCGGGCTGCAGTAAGGCGGGCATTGATCGAGTCGCCAACGGGTTTATGGCATTTTTACTCGACCCAACTGCTTTTTGCGGATCGGACTTCTACGAATCGGAAATCAGCGGGCTCGCAAATTTTGTCAAATCGAGTCGCTTGATGCAGGGCTTTGATGAAATTCTTCTGCCGGGAGAACCAGAAGCCCGAGAAAACTTACGTCGTGAGACTACTGGAATCGACATCGATAAAACGACCTGGGAAAAGATCTGTTCAATCGCCCGTCAGAAGGGGGTGCAGATCCCGATCGTGGAAACTTGCACGTCGGGCTGAAGTCGCGACTCCTGAAGGCGGCGCTAATGATGAAGTGCCAACGAATAAACAGACGCCGCA
>JANXOO010000363.1 GCA_025353525.1 Schlesneria sp.
CGACGTCTCGCAAGAAGAGGATATCGGGGGCGGACGCCACTAGCACTCCGTCACGCCAGGGTAATACCGATGTCGGGAACGCCAGATTCTCGGCAAAGACCTGCGAGTGATCATAGCGTCCATCCCGGTCAGTATCGGTCAGGACACGCACCTGTCCACGCATTGGTCCCAGTGGATAGTCAAGCATTTCCGCAACGAACATGCGGCCATCGGCATCCCATGAAATCGCTACCGGGCTGACAACATCAGGCTCGTTCGCAACGAGTTCAATCCGCAGATCCTGATCGGCAAGACGAAAGCATGCTGCAGATTCCTGTGGCGTTCGCGGCCCTGCAGGTGTTCCATCAGCGCCGTGTGCCCACTGAAACCGGGCAACCACAACAAGCACTGCGATCAGCAATGGTTTTGGCAAGAAAATCAAATGAATCCCCGTTCCTGAATTGTTCGCGATGATGTTCGAAAAAAAGTTTGCTGCCCGGCGACCGTTACTTCTGACCTTCGAGCTCTTTCAACAGATTGACTGTTTCATCGACCATTCGTTCGCCGGTGCCGGGTTCGGCATAGCTGTGCAGTCCCGTCCACGTCTGATAACCGCCCAGTTCATGAGCTTCACGGTTGGGCAAGTACCCGATCCAGTCGTTCGCCAATTCGGCAACGAAAGTATATTTAAAAGGCGATCGCTGTTTGATGTCGACACCGAGCTGCGTGAAAAACTCGGCAGGGACGCCGACCAGCGCAATATCGCCGATCACCATCGCCTGGATCCATGTTTCGCGTTGCTGTCCGCGTTGCGGCAAAAGGACTGCACGTTGATTGCGAAAGACATCGACGATTTGTTTCGAGTGGGACGGAGCCCGCTTTTCACAATACTTCGTCACAATAACATCTTCTGTTGCGTCATCGAAATCGCGTACCTTGAATCGAAACGATCGTTTGACGCCGCCCAGGCGATTGACGGGCCGCTCACTTGCATCTGCCAAAGTTGCTTCGACTGCGCGCCCGATCCGCCGCATCGCTTCGTCTGCTTTCAGGTCCAGATTGTGGGTTGATCCCGAAGCGCCCTCAAGAAAACTGACCGGGCATCCCCATTTTGCTTCCAGTTCCTGGGCCGCGAGGCCATAGAAGCTGGGCGAGCGGACGCCCGGCTTCAGCGTTCCGATCGTGTGTGTTGAATGATTGAAAATGACCGCTCGCAATTTGTCGGCAGGGTCGCGAAATGCCAGGACCGGCAATTGCGGATCAAACGGGCCAGTCGGACGAACCTCGTCGTCATGTGGCCCAATCCAGTAAATCGTATTGTCAGAAAGTAACAGGCGGCTGTTCTTTCCGACTGTCTTTTCTTCACCCAGGTGAAACAGGAATCGGCAGTCATCATTCGACAGACTGCGGTTCGCCCGCTCGACGGCAGTCACGATCGCCTGCCTTGCAATCTGACTGAACGCTTCGTCCCGTTTGTACCCGTGAACCGTCACGGTGCTCGGTGCATGATGGGTATGCGTCGCGTTAATCAGGATCTGTGCTGCAGGAATGCCACAGGACTTTTCGATTTCCGCGATGGCAGGGTCGAGCAGATCACGGGTGAGCATCAATACGTCGCAGGCGACAATCGCCAGCCTGGTTCCGTTCTTATGTCGCAGCACCACGGCAACGGCGCTCAGTTTTCCTTCTTGTCCCATGACGGTCCCTGGCCCGATACCGCCGCCAATCGTCATCGAATCGGTCGCATCCATGTCGACGCGCGCTGCGCCCACCTGCACGCCTCCGTCGGTGCTTGCAGATTCTACAATGCGGGCCGAAATCGCCACGACGGCCACCACGATCAACCATTTTTTGAACGTCATTTCAAATTGCCTTTTTCGCGTCTGATAACGGAGTTTTTGAATGCTCGCAATCTGGAACAGGGCATTCATCGGAATCGCATTGCCACGGATCAAGCAGGTAAACAGCCGAAGCAGCAACAGTCGAAGCGAGTCTGTGTCTCTGTAAGGATAAGTTTCTGGTTGCCAAGCGGATGATGGTACCGCTCGCGATCATGAAACGCACCCGAAAAGTCGCGATTGGCGTCCGTCTGCGACCGTCACCGAGTTGTTGTTGGGCTCGCCCAAATTTGCCCAGTCGGTCCCTCGACAGGATAGCCGTAGCGCAACCATGTTTGAATGGTGCCCACGGCATCCATACGGAAATGGATTTCGATCAACATTACTCGTGCATTGGCAATTCTTTGCCCGGGTTGCGACAAGCTCTGGTTTGCAATTCGGCTATCCTGTCGAGGGACCGACAGGGCTACTTTTGAAAAATCGAACATGGCTTAAACCTCAGAATCGTGCTTCACCTGGCAATTCAGGATTTGCGGTTTTCGAAACCGGACAAATGTCAATTGCGATGCGATTGCAAACTCTGCGTTCCAACTGAATTACGGCTGCGGCCGGAATTTGCCCGGTCTTTGGTCGTGATATTCAACTGTCGGGTTCAAAATGCCGATAATAAATGTGTCGGACGATTCGGGCCGACCATGATGATCCAATTGACGGATCCCTTTTCTGCTTTGCTACGCCACCAGCGTCGACTCTTCCAGGGTTTTGACGCTGAGTCTCGGGAAAGATGACGTTCCCCCCAAACTGCCCGTTCGTCCGGACTTATTTTGTCCGAACACGTTGATAAGGGGAATGTTATGTGTCTTCAATCGCCTTCCCGGTTGAATCGTTTGGCGTCTGTGAGTTATGATCCCTCTGGCCTGGTTGCTGCGCTTCCCGTATCGCGGAAACGGTTCGACCGCCACATGAAAGAGGGGCAGAGGAACATGGACGTCTCTGGCATTGGATCCGTATCCGGAGCTACACCGACTCGTGCGGTGGCTCCTGTGGCAACACAACCTGCGACAAGTTCGCAAATTGCTGCGCCAAAAGATGAACTCGAAATTTCCACAGCAGGCAAAATGCTCGACCGACTAAGTGAATCGCCCGATGTCCGCGCCGAACGATTGGCCCAAATCAAAAAGGCCATCGATAACGGAGCGTATGATAGCGACGAAAAACTGGAAGCGGCCTTGTCGAAAATGTTCGATTCACTGGGGCTCGATCTCGACGACGAATGATGGGAGAGTGTTTCGTGTCGCATCTGGCCACGATGACCGTGACCGTTGCTCCGGTTGACAAATTTCGCGAGTTTCTGCTGACGAAAAAGATGCGGTTGACCCCGGAGCGTGAGGCCGTTGTAACCGCGATCTATGCATCGCATGATCACTTTGATGCGGATCAATGGATCGACAGTCTGGCGGGTCGTAAGGGAGATATGCTCGCCAGCCGCAGTACCGTCTATCGCACGCTGAATTTGCTGCAGGAAGCAGGACTGATCCGTAAAGTCGCACGCGCCAATGATCGCGAAGTCTACGAACACGATTACGGATACCCGCAACACGATCATCTGATCTGCAAGAAGTGCGGCGAGATGATCGAGTTTTCGAACGAAATGATTTCAGAGGTCCTCGAAAAGGTCGCCACTGAACTCGGCTTTCGAATGTCAGGACATCGGCTGGAAGTCGAAGGGGTTTGCGCCGTTTGTTCCCGACCACCTCAAAGAACGCACCGTAAACTGGACATGATCTGAGCGACGCCAACGCCGGATCGAATTCGGGAATTTGCTCGTCTTCAGATCGACATCAGTTTCCTCATCAGGCTGCTCTTGGCAGGTAGATTCCTTCGGCAAGAAGCCGATTGTGAATCGACGAGTAGAGTTCGTGAATCGCGGTGGAGCGTTCGTCGAGTGACGGCAGGAACGCTCGCAGCACAAAAGTCAGACTGCCATTCATGTCTTCCAGATTCGCCGTCGGGACGGGATCCTTCAGCAGATTCGGGTTTCGGGCTGCGATGTCGAGTAACAGTTGTCGAATCCGTTGCGGATCGTTGCTTCCATTAACGACCACCTTGACCGCCACGCGGTTGACGCGGTCACTGAGCGTCCAGTTCAACAGCTTTCCTGTAATGAATTCACGATTGGGAACGATCAGTTCCTTGCGGTCGCCGTCGACGATCGTTGTGGCCCGAAACCTGATTCGGGAAACTGTTCCCGTTGTATCGCCGACAGTGATGACATCCCCTACTCGCATCGGGCGTTCGAACAGCAGGATCACTCCTGAAACGAAATTCGAAAAAATCTCTTGCAGTCCGAAGCCGAGTCCTACCGATGCGGCGGCCACCAGCCACTGCACATTGTTCCAGCCGATGCCGATCTGACCGAAACCCAGGCATACCCCCGCAATAAAGATTGTATTGCCGACAAGATAAGTCGTCGCAAAACGGATTCCTGCGTCGACCGACAGGTGTTCCAGCAAGATGACTTCGACCAGGCCGGGGACATTGCGACCGGCGATCACTGCGATCGCAACGATCAGTACCGCCAGACCCAGATTCGCGGCTGTGATCGGCCTGATGACTTTCTCGGTCTTCGATGTCGGAGGCTGCCCCGAGACACTGGAAACTACTGTCTGCTCGACTGTTGTATGCCACAACGTCACTCGGTCAAGGATATTGAGCGCCGGCGTGACATCCGCCCAGACAAACCACAATCCGATCAACGTCAACGCGATCATCCCTGTATCGAGCAGGCGATGCATCTGCGAAACAATCTGCGTCAGATTCAACCGAAAATCAGGCCACGACCAGCGGGGGAACAGGAATGGCAAGTGGCTCGAATTTCCGGGGTCGCGCCCCTTGTCGGCGATCGTTTGCAGTTCTTCGTCCTGCAAAATGGCCATCCGGCGTCGTTCCAGTGCGATCCATCGCCGGATCGTCGCTCTTAAAAAGAGTAACGCGACTAAAAGTCCGGTCGTCTGCTGCAGCCGCCAACTCAATTGCAGTGCTGTGTAAAAATATCCGGACCAACCGAGAAACAGCAGGCCAAGTGATGCGGCAATGGCCAGCCTGGGTGCGAGGATCGGGAACCACCCCGACCAGGTATCCATGTTTGATTCGCCGCCGTTACCCTTGTTTTGGAAATGTGATTTTCGGATGACAAGGAAGCAAAAGACGGTCGAAAGTGCAGCAAACATCAGATAAGTCAGTCGCCCGAGCGAATCGAGCCGATGTTCGTCCGCCAACCCTTCCAACATTCCGACCAATCCCACCAGTAACACGCCCGCCGGAATAAACCAGCCAAGGTTCGCCCGGGTTCGCGCCACAGACGCGCTCGACCAGCCGAAATGTTGTTCCGCCAACCCGCCGGGCATGCAGGCGATCCGCAGGATTTCCAGAGGGATCGCGAACGTCGCCGCTCGTAACAAGCCGGCACCCACGGCATGAACGAATGGCAGGACCGACGCGCTGTGGTCCATTCGCCAGCCCACGAACAGAACCAGCAGCGGCCAGCCGCTTGCTACCAGAAACGTCAGTCCCACGGCATGCATTGTTGGTGACAGTGTTCGACATTCCGGATGGACGGCCAGAATCCCGGATCCTCGAACGAGTCCCTTGAGAAACGGACGCGTGCAAAACCAGACCAGCAGCATTCCCGCCGCCAGAATCCACGACGCGGGATGACGGATCGCATCCTGCCAACCGGCGTCGAACGCCGAATGCCACGACTTTGAAGCAGAAATCCACGCGACGTGTGCCGACAGTTTTGTCAGTTGATCGCTTCCGAACCATTGTCCCGTGCGAATCCACAGCACACGCTCGTCAATATAGTCGTTGTAGCCGGTCGACAATTTTAACAGGCGACGTTCGACGTTATCGAGTTCGATCAACTGGTGAATCGACCGCGTATGGTCACCGTCGAGCCCTTTGACAAGTTGTCGCTGTTCGTCCAGCAATGACTTGAGGTTCGCCGTCACGGCAGTGCGGCTGGCATCCAGACCCAGTTCTTTCGCACGGCGTGTTGTGGCGATGTCCAGATCGACCAGTAATGCATGGTCGGCGTCCAGCTGAAACAGACGCATTCGAGTCTCGCGAACTTGTTCGTTGCTGTGCGCGAGATTGACCGCGATGCGCCGGGGATTTGCCAGTCGGGCTCGTCGCTGCCGTAACAACAATCCGATTGAATCGGTCAGCCCGACATCGTTGACCATCTTCTTTGTCCGGTCGAATTCCTTTTCCAGTTCGTCCAGGGTCATCGTCGTTGCTTCGTGACGGTGTTCAAGTTCGATCAGTCGACGGCTGATCTCGCGCCGTTCTGTTGCCAGGACAAGGTTCTCACTCGCTACCGACTGTATTTCCGCCGCCGACTGAGTCACCACCAGTTCCGCCTGACGAACCCGTCGATCCGCCTCGTCGCCACGTCTTTTATCGAGTTCCGCTTCGAGGAGTTCGAGCTCTGCGGTTTTTACCGCCAGCTCCTGCGTTGCAAGCTCACGCTGAATCTCAAAAAGTTCTGACGCGGCCGCAGATTCGAACCACGCCGCTTCGGCCTGAATTGCATGACGCTCGTTTTCGGCCCGTTGTCGCCGCGCCAGCAAGAGCGTCCGATGAGCGATCAACAATTCACGTGGTTCGCCCGACGTTGCCAATGCGTCGATTTCATCATCGATTTCGTGCAGGCGATCCTCGACATCGGCGAGTTCTGTGACCAGTTTTTCCGGTCGAATGCGCCACTTGTCAGCATCATCGTCGAGTTTCGCGACACGCTTACGCAGGCCGTTTTCCGAGTCATCCAGTTGCCTTGACTGCGTGTCGACAATTCGTTCGAGTTCGTCGACATTTTCGACAGCAACAATCGCCAGATTTGCCGTTTTGGGTGCCACTGCCAATCGTTGTTTTGCGGCCGTGAGCGCGTCGGGCACGAGCGATAATCGTCGCGTCCACTGGTCGGCTCGACCGATCTGCTCCTGGGCGAGTTCCAGTCGTTCGACGGCATCCTGCAAGTAGACAAGAATCTTGTCCCGCAGAGCGGCGGGCAGTTCTGTGTTGTTCTGGACCGATTTGATTTGCCGCTGCAGCGCTGCAACCGTAAGACCGTCCGGATTGCCGGAAGGCGATTGAGCATAAACCGGCCCGACCTGTAAACTCAGACCCGCCAGACAAACGATGATCGCGCGCCAACTCATCATTGCGTCCCTGCAATTTGACAAAACTCCATGGAATCGGTGCGAGGTATGGCAGAAACTGCCGATTTGTGTCAATCCGGAATAATCGGGACGAAGGTCCCTATAGCCGACCCTGCATGCGAGTGCCTGGGCTGTTGGCCCGCAAACTTGTTTTTCGCGTCCGACGGGTCAGGCAACAATTCAAGACCTTGCTGCACTTTAGTTAGACAGCGCCAGTTTACTGACTTTGTGCCGTAAAACGTAGGCTTTGCAGTTTTTTCGGTTTGGACGCAGGATTTGATTTTATGGATATCGATCCCGAGTTTGAGATA
>JANXOO010000367.1 GCA_025353525.1 Schlesneria sp.
CCGGGCCCGACGCGTTCACGAAGGTTTCCCGCTGTCCGATCATGCCGACCACCGGGAATTGCTCGGAGCCATCTCCGCGACAGGCGCGGAACGGATTTTTGTGACCCACGGATACATCGACGAATTTGTGAGCGAGCTGAAATTGATCGGGTACGATGCGATCGCATTACGCACACCGCGATGCCGCAAACCTCCAAAAGTTCCCGAACCGGATGCGGTCGCCTGAATCGTCACCCCCCTGCCGGATTGTTCGTTTGTAGCGGTTATCACACGCGAACCGGAATCGGGTAGAAAAACCGGGGAGTGGAGCTCCTTTTTTCGTGTCCGGACGGCGAGGAAAACCGATCATCCCCGCAGCAAACGGCGATTGCGATCTGCGGAACAGGGTGAGGATTTTCCTCGAAAGCCCTCCTCTGCCAACCGTACCAGTCCGTGGTTCTGACCGTACAGATCTGATCGGGTTGACGGTCGACCGATCGGTTCTTTCTGTTCCCCTGCGAGAGGAGTTCCTCAACGCCGCTTGACAACATCAGAGAACTCGATTAATGGTTCTCTCGCGTCAGACTCGTCGTTGATTCGTGCAGAACTTGCGTCAGTGGTTTCGACGAACGTTCCGGCAGTTCCAAAAGGAATTCCCCGAGCGGGCAGAGTTCAGCCATACGGTACATTTTCAGTTTCAAGAGTCACCTTTGTCCGAAGTATTGAGGTTTGTTCCGATGTCCAGAGTTTTGCTCGAAGAAGAACACAAACTTGCAACGTGGCTCCCTTTCACAGGTGCGAGCCAGGTCGAAGATTCGTCCGGCAACGTTGTGGTTGCGCCGTACATGGCGGAAGACGATGACGCAGCCCCGGCCGATGACGGAGACGGATTCGGAGACGACGACGAATTTGAAGACGAAGACGATGCTGATGAAGTCGATGAAGAAGAGGATCTCGAAGACGAATTCGACGAAATCGATGACGATGAATTCGACGACGACGAAGACGATTTCGACGACGATGAAGACGATGAAGACGACGATGACGACGACGATGACGATGACGAAGAATACTGATCGGGCCTGAACTGCGGCTCACGTTCATACCAATACTGCATTTGACACTGGTTGGCCTGGTTTGCCGACCGGTGTTTTTTTTCGTATCGTCTCGACTTCGGTAAAGTGGCAAGTCAGAACAGCGAGGTTTGGATGCAGAAGCTTTGGGGTGAAATCGAGGCGGCGACAGCTCATATTCGGCGAATCTGGCCGGAAACGCCGAGGGTTGGTTTAATCCTCGGAACAGGTTTGGGCGGGCTTGCCGAGCAGATTGACCAACATGCCGCCATCCCGTACGGCGAGATCCCTCATTTTCCTGTCTCGACCGTTCAGTCGCATGCAGGACGTCTGGTCTGCGGCACTTTGCGAGGAGTTCCGGTCGTGGCGATGGAAGGCCGGTTCCATTACTACGAAGGATACAGTTTGCAGCAGGTGACATTCCCGGTTCGCGTCATGAAGGCACTCGGGGCGCATACGCTTCTGGTTACCAATGCTGCCGGGGGGATTAACCCGCAACTCGACCTTGCCGATCTGGTCGTGATCGAAGACCACATCAATTTGTTGCCGGACAACCCTTTGCGCGGCGTGAACGATGACAGGTTGGGCCCGCGCTGGCCCGATTTGTGCGAACCCTATTCAAGGTCACTGATTCAGTTAACCAGATCATCGGCGCTGGAATTGGGAATCCACGTTCACAAAGGAGTCTTCGTTGCTGTTTCGGGACCAAATCTCGAAACCAGGGCCGAATACCGCATGTTGAAAATGATGGGGGCCGATGTCGTCGGGATGTCGACGGTCCCCGAAGTTCTGGTCGCAGTGCATGCAGGCCTGAAAGTACTCGGGTTTTCGGTCGTGACCGACCTATGTCTTCCCGACCATCTGGAACCGGCAGAAGTCCCGAAGATTCTGGCGAATGCTGCGATTGGCGGCGAAAAACTGGCGAAACTGATTCCGCGTATCATCGAGCAGATTTCGTGAAAAAGGCAGGAAATTCGTGTCATATCCGAAGCGTCCCGAAGGCTGTCCGGGTATAACCCTTTTTGATCCATCCCTAAACTCAGGAGTCACCCGATGAATCGTTTCCTTGCGTGTTTGCTGTCCGCTGTCGTATGTATTTCGGTGGCACGTCCGGCACTGAGCCAGGATTCGGCCAAGCCAAAACCCCTGAAAGCACTGCTGATTACCGGTGGCTGCTGTCACGACTACGGCAAGCAACAGGATCTGCTCAAACACGGGATTGAATCGCGGGCCATGGTCGAAGTAACTCAGGTTCATTCGACCGATACGAGCACTAAAGCACGGTTCGATCTGTATGACAATCCGGACTGGTCGAAGAATTACGATGTCGTGCTGCACGACGAGTGTACGTCCGATATCATTGAACCGAAATATGTCGAAAATATCCTGAATGCACACAAAAACGGGCTTCCCGCCGTCAATCTGCACTGCGCGATGCACAGCTACCGTTTGCCAGGCAAGGACGACTGGTTTCAATTCGTCGGAATTCAGTCAGCCGCCCACGGTCCGCAAAAACCGATTGATATCACGTTTGTTGATCGGGATCATCCGGTGACGAAGACACTCGACAACTGGACTACGGTGAATGAAGAACTTTACAATAATCTCAAATTGTTTCCGTCGGCCAAGCCATTGGCTCGTGGTCGACAGGACATCGGCAGCAAAGTCGATGACTACGTCGTGACATGGACGAACACGTATGGCAAAGCCCGTGTATTCAGCACGACGCTCGGTCATAATTCGGAAACAGTCGGTGATCCCCGATATCTTGACATGGTCACCCGTGGATTGCTGTGGTCCTGCGATCGGCTCAATCCCGAATATCTGAAACCGTTCAGCCCGGCAAAATAATGGGCCGCGCAGAAACAAGTGTCGGTTTTTTACCCTGCAGGATGCATGTTCGTGCGAGAATTCCCTGCGTGAAGTCCGGACGAAATCCGGGCTTCAAACTGAGGCCACGTCAAAGTCCGTCGATCGGAAAATCAAACGGGCGCCGGGAGGATTCCGGATTTATCGGGATTTCGCCGACACAATCGGGATGCAGGTATTCTCACTTCCAAAAGTAA
>JANXOO010000400.1 GCA_025353525.1 Schlesneria sp.
GCTTGCTCGGCAGCCGCCATCGCGTATTCCAGAGCGTTTTCACTGTCACCTGCCTCGTCGAAGTGGTAGGACAATTCAAATACGCGATCAGGGCAATTGCTTTTCAGGTGGAGTGCCGCGCGAGTATGTAGCTCGGATTGACGCTCGGGGGGCAGCCGTCGCAGTAGCGCCTCGCGAATTCGATCGTGCACGAAAATGCCATTCGATGCCGACGATCGCAACCAAATCAGATTTCGTTGTCGCGCTTCTTCCAGCGCAGTCATGATCTCTTCGGGTGACTGTTTGGTTAACGCGGCCGCCATACCCAAATCGAATTCCTTGCCGAGTATCGCAGCTGTCGACAGCAATTCGATCGTGTTCGGTTGAAGTAGCTCGATTCGCCGCAAGAGGAGTGAAACCGCCGAATTCGAGGAATTCATTTCCGAATCAGCCATCGGCTCGAATCGCCAGCCGTCGTTTTCGGCCACGAGAACTCCACACTCCACCAGTCCGTAAAGCATGGCCGATGCCATGAATGGACTCCCTTCGGAAAGCCGGAGTACGAGGTCAAGAGCAGGGGGGGGCAGCGGTCCAGCCATCGACTCGACAAGCTGACGGATTTCATCGGGTCCAAATCCGGAAAGCCTTAAGTGGGCGGTTGGCTGGAGCTTATAAAGTCGGTCGTCGGCTGCGATCTGATCGGATCGAATTCCCACAACGAGTACGACGTGTCTGGGTGTATCGGGATTCGCCTGTCGTCGGGCATTCCAGCGTGCAATCAGACGAACCATCATTTCGTCGGCCCATTGGCAATCGTCCAGAATGATCAGCGCCGGTCGATGTTTCGAGCCAATCGACTCCAGAAAACAAGCCAGGCCTTCAATGCTTCTCGCTTCACCAAACGCTTCAGGAACGAGATGCGAGGAAGTGGCAATTCCTTTCAGAACACTTAACTCGGGTAACGCGGCGGCCACGGCATCCAGATGATCGCCAAGACGCTCACACAGCGCGGCGATGAATTCCGGTTCAACTCTCGAAGTCAACAGCAGTTCCTGGACAATCCCATTCAGCAGTTGCAGGGGCTTTTGACCAACTTGATCCTGTGCCTGACATCGAAAGACGCGAAATGAATTCTCGATGCCACGCTGAGCCAACTCGCCCAGCAGCCGCGTTTTGCCTTGACCCGATATTCCCTCAAGCAGGACGAGTCCGCCGTTCCCTTCACGCGCTTGCTCCAGTTGAATGCACAGTTCATTCATTTCACGCCGACGGGAAACGAATGCGGGAGCTGTCAAAGTTCGGCGGCGATCCGATAATCCAATCACAAGTGACAGGTCAGTTTCGCCCGACGATATGGCCGAAGAAATCGATTCCAGATCGGCAAGCGCCGCGCTCGCTGATTGATATCGATCCCGAGGGTCCTTGCACAACAGGTGCTGAATCAGATCGTCGACGGCTTGTGGCAAACCTGGCAAAAATCCGCGTAGTCGAGGGACCTTCGCCGTCATATGTTGCAGCAGTACAAGTCCGGCGCTTTCTTCCTGAAACGGCGGCTTGCCTGCCAGACATTCAAAAAGAATCAACCCGATTGTGTAAAGATCGGACGCTGCTCCAACGTCGCAATCAATCAATCCCGCCTGTTCGGGCGAGAGATACAGAGCGACGCTCCGATCCTGGACTGGAGTCGTTTTGTCGCACGAACCGTCGTTTAATTGGCC
>JANXOO010000401.1 GCA_025353525.1 Schlesneria sp.
GACTCGTGCGGCGAAACAGTGGCTCAATTCAGGGTGTCCGAATTGACCGAAGCACGTTCGAGGAAAGCGTCAAGAGTAAAAGGCTGTTCCTGCATCGCGCCGACCTGTCGGATTCGACGACGATCCGTCGGATCGTCTCGAAAGTTCAACCAACAGAGTTCTATCATTTGGCAGGACAATCAGATGTTGGATTGAGTTTTGATATTCCGGAAAGCACTTGTGAATTAACCGCAATTGCGACGCTGAGAATCATGGAGATCTTGCGCGATTTACCCAATCCGCCGCGATTCTTGCATGCGAGTTCCAGGGAAATATTCGGAACACCGACAGAAATCCCTCAACACGAACTAACGAGTTTGAATCCGAACTCCCCCTATGGATGTGCGAAGGCATTTGCAACCCAATTGGTAAAAGTCTACCGCGAATCGCATGGGCTGTTTTTTTGCAATGCGATTTGCTTCAACCATGAGAGTCCGCGGCGTGGCGAGAATTTCGTCACTCGGAAAATCACAATGGCGGCCGCCCGAATTCTGGCCGGGCGAGAGCATGAACTGGCATTAGGAGATTTGAGTGCGGCTC
This sequence comes from Schlesneria sp., assembly GCA_025353525.1. Taxonomy (GTDB): domain Bacteria; phylum Planctomycetota; class Planctomycetia; order Planctomycetales; family Planctomycetaceae; genus Schlesneria. The sequence continues at coordinate 580 of JANXOO010000401.1, forward strand.
GCGACTGGGGCTACGCCAAGGACTATGTCCTCGCGATGTGGCAAATGCTACAAGTTGACGAGCCAAAGGACTTCGTAATCGCGACTGGAGAAACGCACACCGTCGCTGATTTTTTACAGATTACATTTGATCGAATCGGCCTCAATTGGCGGCAATTCGTCAAAATGGACGACAATCTCAAGCGACCAGCAGATCCCTCCCGATTGCTTGGTAGCCCGTTGAAGGCGATGCGCGAACTCGGCTGGAAACCGTCGATTTCGTTCGAGCAATTAGTGCATTTGATGGTCGACCATGACATAGAACTCGTCCGACGGCCTTGAAATTAACATCACGGTTTTGCCGCAGGACTCTTAGGCGGTTTCGATTGGTGGACGCGACATCGCTACAGTCATCGCCGCCACGAGATTCCAAGGCGCGGTCCGCCCTGTTCCAAATCGTGCGACAGCGATTTGGAATGTTGACTGGATACTCAGCATTGCAAATTTCGCTTCAGGCGATCAACGCTCTGACGGGATTCCTGCTGATTCGTGCAATGGACAAGCTCGACTACGCTTGGTTTACTATCGCATTTGGCAGTCAGACGGCGCTCTGCGTGCTTGCTGATTGTGGTCTGACAAGTTCGCTGACCACTTTGGGGGGGCCGATCAGTCGGGAGGATTCGCGGTTGTCGGCGTTGGTCGATTTGATTCGTCAGTGGCGATTGAGATTTATGGTAACCGCATCGGCGGTGATTATCCCCGTGACTTGGTGGATGCTCTTTCACAATTCGGCTTCGCACGGGGAATCAATGGCGATTATTGCCACCGTGGTCCTGATGGGATATGCGGCAATCGACTCAACCGTCTTGCTGACTGCCAACAAACTTTCCAATCGATTGTCAAACGTCTTCGTAGCGGAATCACTCTTTGGGGTCGTGCGACTTATTCTGGTAGGAGTATTGTTCGCTTATGGCGGCAACGCCATTATGGCGCTGGTGGGTACGGCCGTCGCATCACTGTTTCAACTTGCCTACTTGCGATACAAGACGTTACAAGTTCGCGGAATCTCCGCCAAATCCGATCCGGCATGGAATTCCGTGATTCGTTCTCAAGTACTTCACGTTTTTCCGATTGGCATTTGGCACTGCGTTCAAGGTCAGGTGTCGACTACCATCCTCACCTTGTTTTCTACCGCGCATCGCATTGCGGAAATTGGCGCACTGTCAAGATTTGGGTTTGTCTTCGTCATTGCAATGTTACCAATCGGGCATTTCGTCTTGCCGTCGATTGCCAGATGTACAGACCGAAACCGCTTGAAACGCCTGGCTGCCACCACACTGTGTGCCTTCGCGATCGTATTGTTCTGCATCATTCTACTCGGGTCGCTCGGCGCGACCTTCTGCTTGACAATATTGGGTCCGAATTATCAGCATCTGGAAGTTGAATTTGCCTGGCTCCTGGGAGCCACAGCAATTGCCACGTATGGGCATGCGGTTTGGGCGGTGGCCCTGACGCGAGGATGGGTTCACTATGGTTGGCTCGAAATTCCGATCACGATCGCACTTCAGGTGATTGCTGCACCGATGTTCGACCTCAGCCGAATTACAGGAGCGATCGGGTTCGTTGCTGTTGGAAGTTTAGTACACCTCGGCGTGGGACTTGTGCTGTTAGTAAGAGGGCTCCGTGACCATCCCGCGGCAAAGGGCGTCGAAGCACAATGACTTTCAAATTCCCGAAACTCGACGCACTTCTCTATGTATGTAACCGAATCGTCTCGCGCATTCCAAATCATACGATCCGGTGCGGATTTTATCGTAAAGTGATGCACTTTCAAATTGAAAAATCCAGTTTCATCTTTATGGGGGCATTCTTTTACAGTCCTGGAAACTTCGTGATGGGAGCAAACTCCATTATCAACCAGGAATGTCGTATCGACCCGCGCGGTGGGATCACACTTGGGCGCTTCGTTTCCATTTCGGCCGAAACTTGCATTCTGACTGCGGATCACGACCCGAGTTCATCAGATTTCGCAGGTAGAACCGCACCGGTCGTGATTGAAGACTACGTTTTCGTGGGCACGCGAGCACTGATTTTGCCAGGCGTGACAATTCACGAAGGTGCGGTGGTTGCTGCAGGCGCCATCGTCACGAAAAATGTCCCTCCCTTCACCATCGTCGCCGGCGTGCCAGCAAAGCCGATTGGGGTTCGCAATCGCGATTTAAACTATACAATTAACTATGGAAGGTGGTTTTGGTGAAACGTTTTCAATCGAACGGTTTCGCCCGGTTAAAGACTTCTTCAATGCACAGTTGGTTGGGCTCAGCATCGAACTACTGTCGAAGCCAAATTGCACCGTAATATTTCAGCGCGACGATAATTGATACGAGGAATGCATTCCGTGAAGAAGGTCGAATTTGACGCGAACTGGCCAGAGAGTTGGCAAACGTCCTACCCGTATGATCTGTTGGAAATCTACGATGAATCTCGTAGAAACATTGGCTATTCGTACGCCTACAAGAACCGGCGAGAAAAAACCCTCGAAATGGTGCAGGAGGTCGTTCCGACAGGGGGAAGAATCCTCGATGTTGCGGCGGCGCAAGGGAACTTCACCTTGGCGCTGGCCGAGCTTGGATATCGAGTCACCTGGAACGACATCCGCGCCGAGTTGGAGGACTATGTGCGTCTCAAGCAACAGTCCGGCGATGTCAGCTTTGCTGCGGGAAACATTTTTGAACTTTCATTTCCCGAGCCGTTTGATTGCGTACTGGCAACCGAAGTCATCGAGCACGTAGCGCATCCCGACCAGTTCCTGAAAAACCTTGCTACGCTCGTAAAGCCAGGCGGCTATATCGTGCTGACCACCCCAAATGGCGGCTATTTCCACAACCGCCTACCTCGCTTTTCGGACTGTAAAGACCCTGAGGAATATGAATCCCGACAATTCAAGCCGAATAGTGATGGTCATATA
>JANXOO010000444.1 GCA_025353525.1 Schlesneria sp.
TTCTCGTTCTGCTTTGTTTTTCAATCCAGGAATGCTTCACAGAGTTGCTCACAAGGGACAGTCTTCCGGCCCAAAGAGGCCATTCACTCAATTAGCCAGCGGCCATGGTACCGGGCACAAACAAAATCGTTTGCGGGCCAACGGCCCAAACACTCGCATTTCATCCACCCTTCAATTCCAACGGCCTGTGAACAAAAATCAAAAACTCCGGCCGTCATTTCAAGGGGTTTATTCGCAACGAGTATTTGCTGAGAGTGACTCAGCACCAGGCAACTCTGCCTCAGACCGCTCGCGAGGATTCTCGTGGCGAAAAAGAACAATACTGTCACAGTCTCCGAGGAATTCAATTGCAACAAGGAAATCGAATGTGGCTGGTGTCAGACAAAAAAACGAATTCCCCGAATGACTCTGGCGAGCAAAGGAATTGAACGTTTCCCGGTTGACGCGTCGTGTGTTTCAGTTCCTGCGGCTCAATTCTTTGTGACTTGAGGTTCAATCTCTTGAATCTTGCGCACTTGATTTGTCGTTGAATCTGAAGAACCTGTCCCGGATTCGTTTTCCGGGAATTTTTTGGATTTGCGGTGATCGGGGTTTACTTCTCAATCGTCTGATTTGCGAGGATTTCCTGCGGGATATACAAATCAAATGATTCTGGCATACGCGCACACCATACCTGACTCGCCCTGTGATCCCGATTCATTCGGAATCCGCCCCTTAACGCTGTCATCGCCCGCACCGGACGTTTCGGAATTGGCAAGACAGGAACGCAATTTCATTCACTGATTCAGGAAATAACAATGACGAGACTCGCTACCGTGTTGTGTTTGCTGGTTGTCCGGCAGGCTGTTGCTGCGGATTTGCCGAAGGTCGCTTCGCCCGCCGATGCGCAATTCGACAAACTGGCAGCCCGATTTGTCGATGAGTCCCCTGCTCTGTCACCTGTCGGTGCCACAGCGCTTGGTGATCACCGGTACGACGCGAAGCTTGACGATGTCAGCGATGCCGCACGAGCACACGAACGCGGTGCCTATCAACGGTTTCTTGATGAACTGGCCAAAATCGATCGCAAACAGTTATCGCGCGAGCAGCAGGTTGACTTTCAACTTCTGTCCCAACACCTTCGCGGCCAGATCTGGCGACTTGACCGACTTCAGGATTGGGCGTGGAATCCGATCGAATACACTCAAATGACCGGCGGAGCTGTCTATGGACTGATGGCGCGCGAGTTCGCTCCTGTCGAAAAACGACTCGCGAGCGTCACTGCCCGACTGGAACAATTCCCGCGGCTCTTCTCGCAAATTCGGGCGACTCTCGATCCCAAACGAGTACCTCTGATCCACGTCGAAACGGCGATCAAACAGAATCGAGGGGTATTGAACGTCATCGAGAATACAGTACGACCCCACATGGATCGCCTCGACGAAGCGGGTCGCCAGCGGCTGGTTGATGCGATCGCGACGACAGAAAAGTCTGTCAACGAGCATCAACGGTGGCTGGAAAAAGAACTGCTTCCTGCGGCCAAAGGGGACGCCCAACTGGGTCGTGTACTGTTCGACGAGAAGCTGGCCTTTACGCTCGGTTCCGCACTGACCCGCCAGGAAATTCGTGATCGGGCCGAGTTCGAAATGCGTCGTGTCCGAACCGAAATGTACACGATCGCCCGGCAGTTCCAGCTAAAGCTCGATCCGAAGGCCGAGTTGCCCGTGACCCCATCGGACGAGCAGCAACAAAAGGTCATCGAATTCGCTTTGGAAAAAGCGAATGCCGATGCCCCCGCTCGAAGTGGTGTCGTCGATGCGGCAAGGAAGTCGCTCGACATCGCTACTGACTTTGTGCGACAACACGAACTGGTCACGATTCCTGCCGACCCGCTCGAAATCATCGTGATGCCGGAATTTCAGCGAGGGGTGTCGGTCGCCTATTGCGATTCACCTGGACCACTCGAAGTCGGACTCAAGACATTCTACGCGGTCGCGCCACTGCCTGCAGACTGGAGCGACGCCCAGTGTTCGAGTTTCATGCGAGAATATAACATCCGATCGATTCACAACCTGACGGTTCACGAAGCGATGCCCGGTCACTTCTTGCAGATTGCGTTTGCAAACCGCAGCCCGAATCGATTGCGGGCCATTCTGGCCTCGGGAACTTTTGTCGAAGGCTGGGCGTGTTACACCGAACAAATGATGTCTGAAGCCGGATTTCTCGATCGCGATCCGCTCATGCAACTCGTTTCGATGAAGTGGTATTTGCGAGCGACTGCCAACGCGTTGCTCGATCAGTCAATTCACGTTGACGGAATCCGTCGGGAAGAGGCGATGCGAATGATGATGCACGACACTTTCCAGGAAGAACGGGAAGCAGCGGGAAAGTGGATTCGTGCCCAGGTCACGTCGACTCAGTTGTCGACCTACTTCGTCGGAGTTCAGGAGCACCTGGATTTTCGTACTGCGGCGCGTTCTGCGTGGGGCAAGGAATTCACAATGAAACGCTACCACGATGGAGCCATCTCGTTCGGCTCGCCACCAGTTCGGTTTGCCAGGGCTCTGCTGTTGAACGAGCCGATTCCGGAATAGCCCCTGCAATAAGCTCGGACTTGTCCGATTGTATGGAGGGCAATTGATGACATCCGGGAAACGCAATGAAAGGCGGCGCGCCCATCTACCAAGTCAGCTCAAAAAGTTCTTGCTGGCCTGGAGGGAGAAGTTACGGCTTAACGACGCAACGCTTTCAACGGATTTTACGGAATGGCTCGACAACGCTATTCAACATCTGGAATCCGCCCCTTCGACATTCGTCGACACACTGATGGATTTGCATGGTTAAATAAATACGACTTGCATTGCACCCGCTCCGATCAGCCGTCCAAAGCCAAAGGGCGGATTCTGGAATTATCGGGATTTCACTGACACAATCGGGTTAGGTATTCGCACTTCCAAAAGTAAACCAGGGCAATGCAAACACGTTTGGCGCTCTCCACCGACCCCTTGTGTCCGGCCCAAACACGCGGGGTCGGTGGAGAGCCAGAAGAGCCAGCAATTGGTTCCTGTCAGCAAAATCCAGACAAATTCAAAATCCGCCCCAAGCCAAACCGCAGGAAGTCATCCGTCTGAAACCACTGACCCACGCCAGTAACCCACTACCGAATTTCACACCACGCGTGACATGAAATCCACGTTCCTGTGATCCCGACGAATCACTTCCGGTCCAGTTGCTTTGAGTCCGGCAACGCGATGCGGAAACCGACATCGTCCATACGTTCGCTGGCGTCGTATTGCGAGCGATACGACGAAGCCGCATTGTTGACGGGTGTCATCCACGAACCGCCGCGAATGAATTCGCCCGACAGCGCTTCGGCGCCGTTTGCCGGATCACCAGAAAGACTGTCACACCATTCACTGACATTTCCGTGCATGTCGAACAGACCCCAGCTGTTCGGAAATCGCAGACCACACGGGTTCAGGCCCGCACCAACAACGTTCGCAAAACGCGTCAGCAAAAATCCGTCTCCACAAGCGAACTCCGTCACTGTCCCGGCGCGACAGGCAAATTCCCATTGTTCTTCGGTGGGCAACCGGTACCCGGTCGCATCCGGAACCCGTCGCCATTCACGGACCCCGGATGCATCGGCCGACTCGGCCTGCAAGTAATATGGTTGCAGGTTTTCCTTTCGACTCAGCCAATTGCAGAATAACACCGCGTCGTACCAGTTGACCGCGTTGGCCGGAAACGACGGTTCGGCATCGACGAACGTCGGTTGCGGAACCGGTTTTTCGGAATCGGGGCTTGAGCTATCAGACAAGAACATCTGATATTGCCGAACCGGAATTTCGCGATCTGAGATCATGAATGTCGCAGGCCGTTTGACCGAATCTGCTGCTTCCGACATCGTGGCATTTGAATCAGCAGGAATGCGATTCATGATTATACCAATCGTATTGACCTGCCAGTCAGCGGCATCGGGCGCCTTGTCGAATGTCGGAACTTCCAGATCCCAGTGGTAGATCGTCAATTCTGCGGCAGCACGGGTCAGGCCATCGGGTGCTGACTTGACCCATTCGGCGAGAAGAGGTAACCACTTCGACCGGATGTCACTGGTCAGGTGCTTTTGGTCAATTTCACTCAATCCCAGGCAGATAGCCGATCGCAAGGACCGATCGTCCGTGGTCCGTGCGAATTCTGCCAGCCGGGCCACATCGCCCGGCCAAAGCGTCATCGCCTCGATAAAGCAGGCTCGCCAGACAGGATCGTGATGACTGTCGATTCGGCACATATCGCTCGCGATTCGGGGTTCTTTCAGGTACAGCGCAACCAATGCGAGTCGACCTTCTTGCAACCAGGACCGGGCAGCGCGATGTCGGTCAGCGGCCGTTCGAACGCCCTTCAGCGAGGCGTCGCGTGCGCGACCAAGTGCATCGATCAGGTTATCCGCCTCTTCCGCCGGTGCCGTTTCGATTTGCGAGCACAAGAATGCCGTGTCGACGACTCCGAGTTCTGCCAGGGCGAATTCGATGCGAAGCCGGTCAACTCCGTCAGTCACGTTGCGCAACGCACCGAATTCCTTCAGCGCGGCTTCGCGAGGAAGTCGCTTCAGGTCTTCAAACGTGTGAAAGAGTGCGTCGGGCGGATTGTTCAGGACCGAACTGATGGCATTCTGCATCCGCCCCGTCGAATAGATATTCGACGCGTAATGAATAGAAAACCCGATCATCAACACAATTGTGCCGATCCGCAGCCAGCGGGTTCCGTGCCACAGTACTGCTCGCGTCATCATCTGCCGCTGCGCGGCCGTCCATCGGCGACGATCAGTCCATAACTGAATGGTGACGAACTCGGGCACCGTCGGCAAAAGACGCGAATCGCTGCTGGC
>JANXOO010000540.1 GCA_025353525.1 Schlesneria sp.
GTGACCGAACGACAGAAAAAAGTTGCATTTGATTCTCCCGCGCAGGTGTGGCGCCATTCCCGAAATGAATGGCAACCGCGTCATCATGCCGTCCAGCCGCGAACAGGGCAATCGACCCGGCCAGCAGATATCCTGAAGTGACAGAAGATGTCATGATGACGCATCCCCCAACCTCGGCTTACAATCGGGCAACGGGGAAATTCTGCAACAGGAGATTCGACGAATGGTCATTCATCAGACCGGCGATATTGATACGAAATCACGACTCGCACCTCTGGGCCGGTTTATGCTGGGTTTCGGAATCGTTCTCATTCTGCTGCGAGGAATAGAACTTGTCACGCGGATGCCCGGTCTTCCATCATTCTGGTATGCCAACCAGCCAATGTGGATCGCGCTGGGTTTCGGAATGGCGGCGCTGGGCTGGCAAATCCTGTGGGGAAAGCACTCGCTGGCCGACGTGTCCTGGCGACCCGCAGTTCCAGGTCGCCGATTTGGTATGGCGACAGTCTACGTGAGCGAAGAGTGCCACTTGTGTCATGAAGCGATTGCTCTGCTGGCCTGCTATCGCAAATGGTTGCCTGCGATCGAAGAAATTGACATTGGAACCGACCAGGAATTGGTCAACCGGTTTGGAACATGCGTTCCTGTCGTCGTCCTTGACGGAAAGATCCGGTTCCGGGGCAAAGTCAACGAAGTCCTGCTGCGCCGCCTGATCGAAGGAACGATCGTGCAACGTTGATTTGTCGGGTCGGCTGGAGATTCGGGTATTGCCGATTGTTGTGAATGCAAGAATGTACGGAACCACATCGGCCATTTCTGCCGTACTTCTGAGCGATCCGGACCCGGTGAAATCTGCCGGGCGACGGAATTCTTGCCGTCATCCCGAAAGTCCGCTTCTCGCCTCATCCCGAAGGCGGTGCTGTTCCGAATTGATCGGAAGAACGTTGAAAACACCGACCGATTCGCGAGTGAGCTTGAATCCGGAAGAACCTCGATGAAAACTGCAGCACTGCAAAAACTCCGTCGCAAACTGGCCGAAGACGTGCCTGTATTTGGATTGTGGGTCACTCTGGAATCCCCGAGCGTGACCGAGATTGCCGTCGGACTGGGACTCGATTGGGTCGTGATCGATGCCGAACACGGTCATCTTGACTGGAAAGAAATCCTCGAACATCTGCGCGCCACCGTTCGCAGCGATACCGTGGCTCTGGTTCGACTCGCCGAATTGAACGGAGGGCTTGTCAAACGGGCCCTTGATATCGGAGCCGACGGTGTCGTCATTCCGTGGATCGAATCGGCCGAACAGTTGCGACAGTCGGTCAGCTATTCGCAATATCCGACTGATGGACTGCGAGGCATCGGCGGCGAACGAGCGACCTGTTGGGGACAGTGTTTGCTCGAACATACGGCAGAAGCCAACGAAAATGTTCTTGTCGTTCCGATTATCGAAACGGTCAAAGCGATTCGACAGGT
>JANXOO010000542.1 GCA_025353525.1 Schlesneria sp.
GCCAAGCGTTGTCGTCAGGTATCTCCACTGATCTACCGCACTCGAACGATCGATCACGAAAAACGCCCGTTGGGTTGGCAAGTCGGTCAGGCGACTTCCGATCCGAATCGCCGTGCCATTGGAACCTGATGAATCTTCTGCTGCTTCAAAAAACTGAACTGCGACAAAGACACCGTAAGAATTGGTTCTGGTGGTCACGTTATTCATGATCTTCGTCAACAACCGGTTTCGAGTCAGCGAGTCCAGTGTGGTGCTGGTACCTGACGCGTTTGTCGTTCCGCTGCTGTGTTCGCCCGATTCGCCGATTTCAAAAAGTGTCCTTGGGTCGGGCCCGGTATCAGAGCTCAGCGTTCGGAACAATGTGTCCTGTTTTTGGGACAGTTGACCGCGCGCCGAATAATTGAAGCCGTGAAACGGATGAGTTCCTGCAGCACCGGGTACATAAAGTCCAGTTACCGGATCTGGCCCGTTCACACCGGTCCCTGGGTTGGTAACGCCGTCGCGAGACCGCAAGAATTCAAACCACCAATCCCGCGTCCCGTAGGCGTTCGCATCGAAAACATCCCTGGCGGGAATTGATGCGGGCTGAACGTTGAGAACCTGAATGTCATCGAGAAGTCCGGCGAGTGCACTGGAATTTCGAATGAAGTTCAAATTCAATTGACCGTGATTTCGCGGCATTCCGAAATTGCCTGGCAACCCGAACCCGGTGATTTGCGTACCCGAATAATCGATCGCGTTTGTTGACAGAGTTCGCAATTCGGGATGGCGGTTCATCGGCGACGGAACTTCCAGGAATTCCAGCAGACGATACCAGCGATTATCGAATGTCTGTGTTGCGTTGATCGAATCCGGAAAGTCAGCCTGCAGGAATTTTGTCGCTGCCGTCAGTGCACGATTCGTCGTGTTCGTGGCCTGGGTCAATTGACTGATCGGGCTTTGGTTGGCGTGACCCAGCGCTTTGGTCAGATACCATGTTTCGCTCGAATCAAACCAGGCGTCCGATGACGAATAGAGCCCAGGCCCAACGACCGGGATATCTAACAGTTCACCGAGCGACGCAAACGGCCTATCAAAATGGAATTGTGAGTACAGAATCGTCGGTGGAGTTGCTGAGGCGAGCTTGTCGTATTTGTCCGTTCCAAGATAGTTGACCAAGTAGCTGTTTGTACCCCACGCCTTCGAGAGATTGAAGTCGACTTCCGAATCTGTGGCAAATGGTTCGGTGCGATAGTGACCGGTCAACTTCGTGAGAAGTACGCCGACATTAGCGGCGGTGGTTGTAGTCTGAATGTCGAACAACCGCATTCCTGTGGTCGAACTCGATCCAGTTTGCATGCGGTCGACTTCGATCCAGGGATTATCCGCTTCTTCAGTCGAGTTTGTTGGTGCACCACGGTACGGGTCGGCACGGCGCATCAATTGAACGATGACCGGCGCAGCAGTCGTCTGAGCGTTCGTCATACCCAATAAAGCTCCGCGCGTGGTCGTCAGCGTCGTTGGCGAAGCCGCTCCGTCTGTGATCACAAAATTGGATGTTGAATCAACAATCAAATCCATTCTTTGGTCCGTCAGTAGCTTTGGACCCGATGGAGCAAATGTCACTGTTGGTGCAATAAGCGTCGAGTTTACCTTGAAATTGCTCGTCGGATTGCTCGAACTGTCGAACGTCGTATTGTCTCCCGAAGTCAGAATCGTAAAAGCACTTCCAGGTGCAAGCCGACCGAGAAGCGGTGTCAGACGACGCTCATCAGCGGGAGTCGTCGCGGTTCCCGAAGGAAGCACGCGAATCTGCCATGCTTTCGATGAAAAGTCGACGGCGTCCGTGGAACCGTTCTGAAATGCATTCGGCGAACTGGTCTGCAGGTCGATGTAAGTAAAATAACGGATCGTCGTATCGTTCCAGTCAGAAATCGAGTTGTCTGTCGCCAAGGCGTTCGTCTTGATGGCCAACATTTCACTGATCGTCAGTTGCTGATTTTCAACACCCCAGACTTCGCCTCGTTGGGGCTCAGCAGTCGTGTAGGGGTTATCGTCGAGTCCCCAACCATCGCTGAGGTCCATATCGTATTCAAATCGCGTGACAACAGAGTCTCGATCGAGCGTGTCGACGTAATTGACTGCGAATTGTGCCATTTCCTTCAGTTGCGGTTTTGTATAGACCGTGTACGTTGCATTGGATGTGGTACTCGGGTCAATATCCTGTCCTCCGCCGTAGAGATACAACAGTACATAAATATCGCGGGCCATCGCCTGTCGATCGCGTCGGGCGTAAAACTCTTGTGATATCGTTGTCGTGAAAACACCGCCAGGGGGATAGGGTGATATAAGGGTATTCGGGATAACAGTGCTTGCCAGTATGCCCGTCTGGCTCGGATGAGGGGTCAAGTCGCGAAACTGGAGGCTTAATGGCGGTGTGCCTGCTGCAACGGCGGCGGGAAACGGTTCCCCGGCGTTGTCGACCAAAAGCTGATTCGCGCTCAGGCGAAACGATTTCGAGGTGCGTAACGTGGTGAGCGAGGTATTTCCGCTGAGGTGATACCAGACGATCGGCCTGAAAACGGTCAGAGGAGGTGGCGACGTCAAATAACTGCTTTCCCATTGCCGCATTTGAGCTGGCGGCGTCGCAAGCGTCGACGTGAATTTGCCGTATTCCCGCCGGTCCGAACTGACGGTCGTATACTGGGCGCGAATGCTTGCGGAAAAAGGGCTGGCAAGTGTATTTACGGGAATCAGGTTTGCGATTCTTGAAATCCCCTGCACAGAAGTTGTATCGGCATTTCCTTGTTGCAAGAATGCCGTATCGATCGTGCCAAACGCGGCATCGTACTCAACTGCATTTCTGGTGGCGGTACCCAACGCCAATTGAGTTTTCGCAAACGACACAGCATCCGGGTCAACCACAATTTCGTTCGCGTCGTCCGTCAGTTGATTCGTCGCGGCAGGACTCATCAGGCTTGAAGCATAGAGTGACTTGTTGAGATAAACGTCACCATAGCTGGGGTCGAGCGTGAAGCTGTTATGGTATCCCTGAAATGCGAGCCATCGATTCGGACCGACGTTCGGTTGCGATTTGCGATCGACCATGTTCAGAAGTCGTCCATTCGAATTCGGTGATACCAAATTCAGTATGCTTCCTTTTCCAATCAGGTCAAAGGGCATACCAAATGACGGTGACGCCGCGAGACTTGTCCAAAAGAACGCGTAAGGATTTGTGGAGTCGAGGTTGTCGTTTATTCCGGTAACTCCCGCCTGCGGAAGCGAACCACTGCCCGTAGATAAAACTGAGAGGAATTGATCGACTTCGCCAAGTCGGCCGGCCGTGATTGTTTCGATCGCTCCGGACATTGACGCAGTCGTCGCGATGGCGGCATTGGCAAGTTGTACGTTGTACTGAGGACGACCGTACATCAGAAAGAACCATTCAATGTTCGCAACTTCGCGCATATTCAAAGGGTCACGATCAGCGCCGAACGACTTGAGAAAGAATCGATACTGTAGTTTGTCGGTACTGGACAGTAACGTCGGGTCGGTCGTCAGTCCGAACACTGAATTGATCTCTGAAGCGGAGTGCCCCTGATTCGAACTGCTCAGATAACGAGGATTCCCGAGCGCATCAGCGCCAAACTCCTGAACCGTAAGATTTGGCGGTACAACGGGCGTCTTTGTCAGTGTCGATGTCGACGTATTCAGGTTGATTAATCCATTCAGATCTCTCACCTGGATTGCGAACAAGGGAACCACAAGTTTTCCGTCACCACGACGGAAAGGCGGGTAGTCGAGATCCATCAAAATCGATTCACGAATTCCGTCACCGTCAGTATCCACGTCCAGATTGAACGTTGATGGAAATGACGGATTGGTCCACACGCCCAGCTCACCATTTGTGGGGGCGCCGGAATTGTCAAGCGGCTGGAACGCTGTACTTGGAGGAGTAAACGGTGCGCTGAGCCGCAGGCTTGCGGCTTCCGCTTGCGTTTGCACGTAACGGTTGATGTTGGTGTTAACCGGAGATCCGGAGTTGTTATTAATATAGAGGTGGTTGGGGTGAGGACGAAAACTGCTCGCCGCAGGGACCAATCCAGGGTTGTTGTACCAATTGGCAATTGTTGCGCCACCGCTTCGCAGATACTGCGGGCGGAAGAATGAAGGTATAAAAACGCGGCTCGTGACAATTGAACTATTCGCCGCGTTATTGATTGCCAGACTGTCGTAAGAAAGTGCGAGGCTGTTGATGTCAGGATAGCTGTAATCAGAATCGGGAGCAGGCAGCGTTGCCAGCGACTTTCCGGAAACGCCCCAGAATGAACCATTGTTGGCCGCAGGGGAATCGACGGGATTCAGGAACATCGGGTTATCTGATGCACCGTTGTAATCCATATCGACGATCGGATTCAGCGTTGCGTCCAGCGTGACATTGATCCCGCTGCCATTGAACGGAATTCCGTCTCTGCCAAGCATTCCGGGGACAAGTGAGAATCGCCCACCCCAAAGGACGCTGTTATATTTGTTGTCATCGGGTCCAAGAATCAATTGCCGTAATGGCCAATCGAAAATTCCTTCTGAAACTACGCTGGAAGCTCGCGCGTCAGCCACGAAGTTTTCAGATGCATTACGCTCTTGAGCTGCGAAGGTGTAAAACGTAAAGCCGAGCAGCGCAAGCAACCCCAGAAGCGCTAGGACCACCAGTAAAGTCGATCCTTTGCGATTGATTTCGCTGATCTGAAGACTCGAAATTCCGGAAATGCGTCTCATGATAAACCTCGTTGCTCGACCAGGTCGAAAAC
>JANXOO010000552.1 GCA_025353525.1 Schlesneria sp.
CTGCTCATTCAGTTTCCGGTGTCGTTCAAGAACACTTCTTTGAATCGCGAGTATCTCGATCGGCTGCTGCGCCAGTTTATTGAATATCCGCGGGTGGTCGAAGTGCGCGACTCAAGCTGGAACAATCCTGAAACGCTGGCGGATTTTGCACGGAACGATGTTTCGTTCTGCAATATCGATCAACCGGAAGTGAAGCGGTTTTTCAAGTTGAATGGCACGCATTGAAAGTCTCGTCAACTAGTGAAATTGGTGAATTCGGACAAATTCGTTCCCATCAGCATTCCAGCCATGAAGTGCGAAGTAAATGGCCCGGGATCGTATCACAAACCCGCCAAAGGAGCATCCTTGGCGTCCTGCGGAAGCGATTCGGGCGATGTTGGAATTCGTTGTGCAAGAAATTCTGTCGTTGAGCAAATTGATGAAATGGAAAAAACGGCCCATGCAATGACAATTGAGTGAATTTCCGTCAACCAGGGCTGATTCCTGCCATGCCGGGATCATGAAGCGAGTTGCGGTGTGTGCTGCAATCACGCCAGGCTATTTTGTGTTCGGTAATAATGATCAGGGCCGTGCCGATGACATTCGGTCCGCGATCACCAATTTCAGGAATTCAGTTTGCCTGGAATGGGCGGGCGAACTGGAATTGGCTGGCAAGCGAATCGCCATCACTCACGGACATAGTGACAAAGACGTTCGCAGACTGCTGAATTAAGAACCGGACTATCTGTTCACTGGGCATTCTCACATTGCTGCTGACTGGATGGAAGGTGTCACGCGGCGAATCAATCCCGGAGCACTCCATCCGGCCAGTTCGTTCAGCGTTGCGATCCTGAACCTCGCAAACGACCACCTTCAATTTCTGCCTGTTGACAGATAACATGGCGATCGTCAATTTGACTGTCCGGCAAGTATGAATTGCGGTTGGTTTGCGACGAATGCGATGGAAACAGCTTCGTCCGCAACGTGATGGCTGGTCCTGGATCCTGTCGCCCCCACCGGTTCGGTTCGTACGAACAATTCGTGTCCACGTGACAGGGGCCGCACGCCCGACTGGAAACTTGCATGACAGCCACAAAACAGATTGGAATCGCGATCGTCGAACACGACGGTCGGTATCTTGTTGGCGAGCGCGGACCCGACGTTCCGTTAGCGGGCTTCGCCGAATTCCCCGGCGGGAAGTTTCAGGACGATGAATCGGCCTTCGATTGCGCTGTGCGAGAATGCATCGAGGAATCCGGCTTGACGGTTGCTCCTTCACGACTGTTGCAGGTCAGGGAATTCGAATATCCTCATGGTTGGGTTGAGCTTCACTTCGTCGTCTGTCATCCTGTGCGGCGCGCAGATGTCAGGGATTTACATAACGGATTCCGATGGGAAACCGTCGAGCGACTGCTGCAGATGAAATTTCCCGAGGCGAACACGGATGTGATCGCACTCCTGAAGGACGCAACTCATGACGAAACGAATTCGCCAGAGTCTGTACCGATTGATTGGCCTCGCGGCGATTCTCGGATTGGGTAGCTTTGCGTACATCGCGCGAGAATCCTGGCAAGCAGCATTTGTCCACATGACGTCAGGATCCGGAAGGGGCGATCATTCAGGAACCGGAACCGAATCACACGACGGACACAATCACGGCTCGTCCGCCGTCAAGGGGATCGTGTTGTCCGAGCGGGCTCGCGAAAATCTCGGATTGCAGACAGGTCCGGTCGAAC
>JANXOO010000558.1 GCA_025353525.1 Schlesneria sp.
TTCAGATCAAAGTCAAAGTCGCGGTCCCTGAGAGCAAGACAGCACAAGCCTGGCAACGTGGGGAACTTCCTTCTCCCGTATGGAACGACCGTTGAAGCATTCGGCACAATCCGCCGAACAGTTCTGGCGACTTCGCTGATGCGAGTTATCCGGTTATGCCGATAATTCGTTCAGACTTGTCGCGGCAGAACGTGAGGCTTTTGCATCGGATTGTCTTCAATCGAAACGCCTGGTGATGAACGACATTTCCAGGCGAGAATTCGACAGACGATGAATACCTCGATTCAAGCTTCGAAAGTACCCTTTATGGAACTTTCCCGGAACGCAGAGAATTAATCATGAACCTCGCCAATTGGGGATTCCATCACTGGCCGTTTGATCGTACGTTCGCAGCAGATCGTTTTTTTTCCGGCTCTCTTCACGACGAAGCGATGGCACGGTTGCTGTTTCTCGTGGAAGAATCGCGCCGCTGCGGAATCCTGTCGGGACCAGCCGGCTCGGGGAAAACATTTTTATTGAAACTCGTCCAGCAACGGGCGGAACGAATGGGCCGAATGACGGTTCAGTGCGAAGCAACCGGTCTTGACGGACGGGAACTGATCGGGCAGATTGCAACGGGATGCCACATCCCTTGCGATGCCGATGCCACGCCCGCACGAATCTGGAACGGGCTTCAGACTTGTTTTGCAGGATTAGCACTGATCCGGCAACCACTGGTCGTGACCATTGACCACTTCGATGCGGTGGATTTCACATGCCAGCAAGTCATTCGAAGACTGCATCAAGTTTCCGATTCGGTCGGGCTGAAGCTCACGATCCTGTTGGCGACGCGAGAACAGATCGCCATCACCGGATTGCAGGAAATCAACGAGTTGAGGATTGCGACGGCACCGTGGACGATGGCGGAAACGTCGCACTTCATTCGTACTGCAGTGGAACGCGCCGGATGCATGCAAAAACTGTTCACTGACGAGGCTGTCGCATTCATTTATGAAGCAACCCGAGGAATCCCCTGGTCCGTCACCTCGATATGTCACCTTTGCCTGCTTGCCGCCCAGGTTCACGACGCGTCAATCGTCACGCTACAGATCGTTGAAGCAACCGCCCACGAACTGTTGCCGAAAATCGAAGACCGTCGGCCAGGAATTCATTCGCCGTCAGCCAGCACGGGGCAGAAGAAACACACGTCAACCGTAGCGGCATTAATGAAATCCGGAACATGAAACTTTTGTGGAAGAAGTCGACAACAGGCCGTTTATGGCTCGTAATGGTGGCTTCACCCACTGGTGAAAGGATGCTTCCGATTTGAGGCACCCGTAATGTCATCCGCCCCACCATGGCGATCACGGTGGGGCGGCGATTTCGGATTTTGACCGATCAATACCTGAGTGTCGTCGACACGTAAAACTGGTCGGCATTGCCTCGCGGCGAAACCGATTGTACGTAAGCTCCGTACTGGAAGAAGAAGTACCCCGTTTCAAAACTCAGGTTCTGGTTATAAGTGTATGTCGCGGTGAAATCGACTTCATTCCCGACATCAGTCCCGTGCCCGGGTGAACCGATTGGCTGTCCGGTCACCGTGTACAACTTGTCGTGGCTGTTTGAGAGCTGGAAGAAGTGCTGTGCTGCCATGAGCTGCAATTTCTTCGTCGGCTTCAGTTGCACGCGATAGTTGATATCCGAAATGTTCTGCCGGGCGAGGTTGTCGATCAGGCCAAGGTACGCGTGCGTCAGTCCGTAGTACTGGAAGAACGTGCTGTTGACTCCATCTTTGGAATTGTTGTCGCCCGATGCGTAATCGTAGAAGCCCCAGATCGTTGGTTCCCAGGGAAGCTTCTTCCAGCTGTGACCGAGTCCGCTGGTGAAGTAGCCCGCTTGCACATTGACGTTATGGTCGGTGCCGAACTGATAGCCTCCTTCAATATCGGTCAGCCAGGCCCTATTCCCGCCGTCGACATTAAAGGTCCCCAACCAGTTATGTCCGTAGGTGATCCGGTCGCCCACAGGAAAACCCGCTCCGCCGGGAAACGCACTTTGGTGATGGTCCCACAACAAAAATGTATGGATCGTGTGATCTTTGATCCCTTTGTAAGTCGCCCAGCCACCACCGAACGTCACGTCGTAGTTTGCCGAGTCGAGTTTCGTTCCATTCTGGTTGACACCCAGCCCGGGGCCCGCGCCATTGCCGGAGCCGAAGTTCGCTGTGTTGACAGGATGAGTCAACCAGGCATCCAGATCCCAATCGGTTCCGGGGCTGAGGATTCGCAATCCCTCGAAATTTCGCCGGGTATTAGCCCAGTCGAGAGGTGATACCAGTCGTTGCGAGCCAAAAAGCAATTCCTGACGCCCGACGCGGAACCAGACCGGTTTGTCATCGCGTTCAAGAATCTTCAAGTCAATGAACGCGTTCTGGATATCGAACCGGTTTTTGTCGATCCCTGTGATCGGCAAATCGTTGTTGTAGGTCGAGGCATCGATCATCTCAATATACGCCCGGAACCAGTCCGAGTGTTTCAGATCGAGGTAATTGCGCCAGCGGAGCAGATCATACGTCGAACGGCCAGGTGCTCCGAACGGCGTGCGCAGCCGCTGGTTTTCATTCATGTACCGCCATCGAAACTCGCCCCCGATCGACAACCGGGTCTCTTCAAAGTTTTCTACCGGGAAAACCTCGTCGAGTCGAATGTCTTTGAAGTTTTCACCGAGCAGCGGCGTATGTTTCGGATCTTTTTTGTAGCTGAAGTCGTTGTCGAAAAA
>JANXOO010000582.1 GCA_025353525.1 Schlesneria sp.
TCCAGCAGCAAAGAATCGTTGCCAGCCCGAGCGTCGACATCGTCAATAAAAATTCGAGCGCCAGCAGTGCTTCGCTCTGCCGATTCAGGATCTTGCCAAAACGACTGGCAACACCCCTCTTGCTGCAGAGCTCTTCGAGGCGGCTATAAGAGAACTCGCGGAGTGCGTCGCATCCGAGGGCGCTCCAGCAGGCGATTACCATCAGCACAAACACCAATAGCGGCAGCATGATCACGTCATGGTTCCAATCCAGTCGGGCAGTAACCCCAAAGCTTGAGTAATTCTCGTTCACGGGATCGCATTTCGGGTCGCGTCGTGTCGGTCAAATCGTCATAACCGCATAAATGCAGCAACCCGTGTACTACGTAGAGTAACAATTCTGCTCGCGGACTCCATCCATGAGACCCCGCTTCACGCCAGGCGGTCTCGGTACTGACGATCAATTCGCCGTTGATCGTCACATCGGGCGGCACCAAATCTGCCGCCGCGGCGGCCTCTGACGCGTCGTTCAGCAGAAAGCTGATAACGTCGGTCGGGTGGTCGTGTTCGAGGAATTCGCGATTGATGCGATGAATTTCGGCGTCGTCGACAAACACCAGACTGATCGTCGCTGATGCGACATTTTCTTCCTGAAGCACCCGGCGGATGGCATCCGTGAAAAACGATCGATCTGCGTCAGAGGTCGTGTGCTGCCCGGTAATTTCGATTGTATAGTGCGACATCGCCTTATGCCGCGAGCGGCATTTCGACCTCGCGACTTTCGTCTTCGGCTGTTTCTTCGATTCCGACTTCGGGCCTTTCATCGTGCCCGTATCCGTATCCATAGCCGTCACCGTATTCGCCGCCACTCGAACCCGAGATATGGTTGGCGACGACGCCGACAACCTGTACCCCGGTTGCCCGGAACGTATCAATCGCTCGCAAAACCAGTTTGCGACGATTCTTGTCAGGGCGAACAACGACGATGGCCCCGTCGACCAGCCGTCCGATAATTGCGGGGTCGGTCACCGCCAGTACCGGGGGTGCATCGATCAGGATCTGGTCGTAGATCGTCTCGGCCCATGCGATGATATCGTTCAGCCGTTCGCTCGCCAACAGTTCCGAGGGATTTGCGGGACGTGGCCCCGATGGCATCACATCGAGGTTCTCGATTCCCAGGTTAAAAATGTTTTCCAGACAGCTTTCAGCCACCGGTGTTGTGTCGCGCAAAATCTGCGACAGTCCGCGTGGCCCCTTCAATTCCAAAAGCTGCGTCATCCCCGGTCGTCGCAGATCGGCATCGATCAGCAGTGTCTTCTTTTTGGCCTGCGCGAACGCAACGGCAAGGTTTGCCAGTGTCGTCGTTTTACCGTCGCCCGGCTCGGTGCTCGTCACAACCAGTCGCTGTGTGTCGAGTGCCGAGAACGTGATGGAACTTCGCAACGTGCGGAACGACTCGGATTCAAGGCTGTCCGGCTTGCTGAAAGTGACGATTCTGTCGAGACTGTGGCCTGTGATCGGTTCCATTTCCCGGATCATGGCCAACAGAGGTAAACCGAGTTGCCATTGCAGTTCGTCCGGAGAACGGAAGCGGTCATCAAGTGCGTCCATCACATAGATCGAAGCGACTCCGAACATCATTCCGAGAATCGTGCACAGGATCACGGTCGTCAGGATTTTTGGCGCGACTGCGGCAGAATAGACCTTGGCAGGAGTAGGGACATCGATCCGCAGTCCCGAATCGACGCCGATATCGATCAGTTTCATCTTTTCAAGGACGAGTTCGTAGTACAACCGCATTCGCTTCAGTTCGCCTTCAAGATTATCGATCGTGGCGATCTGGCCGTTGAGATTTAACGCTTCGGCCTGAATATTTTCAAAATCCAGGCGAATGGCGTCTTCGTGCTCTTTCGACTGATTGAGGCGTTGCAACACCATCTGCAACAGTTTTGGTGCCAGTTCCCGGTCGCGAACCCCTTTCATTGTCGATGAGACGGATTCAGCACGATCAGCGAGCCAGTTTTCGGTTCGTTTGATCTTTTCCTGGAGCTTGAGGACATCCGGATGGTTGGGACCATACGCGTGTTGGCGGCTCTGCAGATCAGCCTGCCAGGTCAACAACTCGTCCTCGCGTTTGGCAACCGTATAGGCATCGTTGGCTCCGATCCCCATTTCCCGCAGCATGAATTCACGCGAGATTTCGCCTGCTGCCTGCTGGAGAAACGGCTGGATATCGGTGCCGGTTTCGAGTGCCTTTTGAACCGAAGCAAGCAGCGAACGCGACTCGCGCGTTTTCTTTTGTGCTTCAATGAGTGCTTCACTGAGCTTCGATGTCTGCTCGATCACGACGTGAGTGCTTCGATGATCCCCTTGCAACAGCATGCCGGATTCACGTTTTAACAGCAGAAGATCGTTCTCTTTTTGCCCGAGTTGCTCGCGGATCGAAGTCGCTTCGCGGCTGAGCAAGTCCAGGTTTTCTTTCGAATTGCCCTTGTGGATTTTTCGCATGTATTCCAGATACGACTGCACGATCGCGTCGACGACAAATTTGGCCGTTCGGGGGTCTTTTGAAACGTACCGCACCGACAAGAGATTGGTCATTCGCGTTGTCGAAACGGACAGGTTCTTCTTCAAAACAGACGCCCAACGCGATTTGGCGACCCCTTTGAAATCGATCCGATGTTGTTTGGGAAGCCGGGAAATTGCTCCTTCCAGAACGCTGTCGCTCATCAATACCCGCTGGTAAGTCGGCATGATGTCCTGAATCGTCCGGTGATTCGATGAATTGTTTCCTTCGAGAACATTCGCTTCCGTCGTCAGAATCATGATTTCGGACATCGATTCGTATTTTTTGGCAGCGGTCGCGTACCAGACGGCTCCCAGAATCCCGCCGACGATCGTGCACAGAAACAGCGTTGGCAGTCTCCGGCGAACGACTTGCAGGAATCGCACCGATTCGTTCAACAGATTGGGGCCGTTTCGCATCGTGTCCGGCGCGGCGGTATGACGTTCGTTCGTTTGCATTCGGCAAGACCAGCTTGTGGAGAGAGCGAGTTGAATTACAGCAGACTGCCTAACGGGATCGACGTGCCGACACCAAAACCGACGCGGCGGAACATTTCCATAAAGAACGTCGCTGGCGACTGCTCGACGCTGACCATATCACCCGGCGATAACCTGATATTCGACTCGGCCACTTGCTTGGCGTTCGCCAGACTGAGTTTGATAACGAATGTTTCGACCCGGTCCGGTCTCGTCGGGTCGTTCGGCTGATTTTCAATTCCCGGCTTGCGACGAATGACAAAGACTTTGTCGGCCAGAATTGAACTGATCCCGCCCGCCAGTGCGATGGCATCCAGCACCCGAAGCTCTTCCGCAATCGGAAACTCGAATCGGCCAGGCTTCATGACAAGTCCGATGACGTGCAGTGGTTCGGGATCACGTTTCTCGACGTAAACCACAGCGCCATCTTCCAGGTGGTAGCCATCAGTTCCGTTTTTTGCGACCGAAACAAGATCGATTGTGACCGTGTTGTCCGAGTTGTCGGTGGAGTCGCCAGAGTGTTCGACACTGTGTCCGGCCGGGTCAATGTTGTTCTGCATCCGTCCGGCAACCCGACTGGATCCCTTTCCGCTTTTGACTCCGGGGTTACGAATGACCACTTGCGTCCCTGCAGAAGGATCGAGTCCTTCCGCTTTGCTCAGCGCTCCTAGCAGGTCACATTGGCCTCGAGGCAATTCGTACGTTGAAGGCTTCTTGACTGCCCCGGCGACTGTAATCCGGTTAGTCCGCTGGGATTTTCTCGTCATCGTGATATTCGGATTGCGATAGAGTCCCCGTTCGACGCACTGGCTGTATAGTGCTGCTTCAGCCGCTTCCAACTCCATCCCGGCAAGTTGAACACGGCCAACCTGTGGAACGTTTGCAAATCCGTCATTTTCAATGCGAACCATCAGTCGGGCGATGTCCTTTTCGTTCAGTCCTGCCGAGATCGATAGTTCGATCACATCTCCATGGTCGAGAACGCTCGATTTTGTCGACGAACTGGCCAACCTCGACAAATCAATCGTTTGCGGGTTCTCGCGAACACTCGCAATATAGTTCGGTGGCAGTGTTTTGTACGTGTACTTCTCACCGCTGACAGTGGCGCAGCCAAGGCAGCCAAGGGTCATCAAAAGAAAACCGGTCAAAACGACTCCAGACCTCGACGAGTGGCCGTTGGCAGAAACCACGACGGCTAATGTCCCCCGAGCCGACGCCGAACGGCACCCCATCCACGAGTCAACCGGCGCCATTTGATGCGCGGTCTCCCGGTGATGCAGACGCAAAAGCGCTGACTCTGGCCGTTTCGCCATAGAAAAGGACTTTTTTCGGGTGGAATTATGGAAATCGAAGGGAGTTGCGTTCTTCAACCGGCAAGAATGTGACAGTCGAATCGCGCGGAATCTAGGTGAACG
>JANXOO010000590.1 GCA_025353525.1 Schlesneria sp.
CGACGTCGCCCATTGTATTGAGATTGAATCGCGATCTGGTGCGGACGATCAAGCGGGGTCATCCATGGGTTTACGCCGACGCCTTGCGAGAACTTCCATCGGCTGCCGCAGGCCATCCGGCGGTGCTGCTGGACAATCGTAAAGGCCAACCGGTCGCTCGTGGATTTTACGATTCCAACTGCCCGGTAGCGCTCCGGATTTGCGAAACGGACCCGCAAGTCAAACTCGATGATCGCTGGGCCGAGCGACGATTGCGTTCGGCTCTCAAGTTGCGACGCAACTTCCTGGACGACCCTCAGACAACCGGGTATCGATTGTTCAACGGAGAAGGGGATGGTCTTCCCGGTTTGATTGCCGATGCGTATGGGTCGGCGGCCGCGATGAAACTCGACGGAGACGGTCCCGTCGGATTCTGGAATGCCGACGAGATTGGCCATTGGCTGGCTCATGAACGACAACTGACGAGCGTTTACGAACGACCGAAAGAACGAGGAGCGTCCGGGCGTTCCGTGTTTGGCCCGGTACCGGCGCACGCTGCGTCATTCGCGGAGTGCGGCCTGGCGTTTTCTGCCGATCTCGTTCGTGGCCAAAAGACGGGGTTTTTCCTGGACCAGCGTGACAATCGACAGCTCATTCGCAAGTGGTCGCACGGTGCGACGGTGCTCAACGTTTTCTCTTATACAGGTGGCTTTTCAGTCGCGGCGGGTGCGGGGGGGGCCTCACACGTCACGTCCGTCGATATTGCTCCGGCTGCTATCGAAGCGGCCAAACAGCATTGGCAATTGAATCACCTGCCAGAATCAGGTCATCAGGGAATCGCGGCTGATGCATTCGAGTTCCTTTCGGTTTCGGCCAGCGAACGACATCGCTGGGACATTGTGATTCTCGACCCGCCCTCGTTTGCTCCGAATCGCGAATCTGTTCCAAACGCACTGGCTGCCTATCAAAACGTGATTGAAGCCGGAGCGCGAGTCACCGCACCGCACGGACTACTGGCGGTGGCCTCGTGTTCCAGTCACATCGATTTGCCAATGTTTCTGGAATGTTGCGAAGAAGGAATTTCACGAGCCAGAGGTCGCGGAACCGTTCTAACCGTAGGAGGCCAACCTGTCGATCACCCGACGCCATTGGCACTCCCGGAATTCCGCTACCTGAAATTCGTGCTGCTTCGACTCGATTGACACGACGTTCTCAGGCCGGGTTCGAACGGTCGTACCTGGCGACCTCGCTTCGCCGAGCCTGTCACCGAAAAATTTTTGGCCCTGACGGCGGAAATTGGCATTCAACGAATGCCATTGTTGGCGGCCAGAAGCACTCGCACGCTGTTCACCGGAATTTTCACCGCCCGGCAGCAGATTGACAGGCAAATCGTGCTTTCAGGCAAACCGTACTTTCCGGAAGATTCCATCCGGACTGGATCATCGTTTTTTTCAGTTCTTGCATTGTTTGCCGGAAAATCGGGGGATTCTGTCGTCGCCATCGGTCAAGAGGTGGTCCGATTCTGACACTTGCAACGGAAATATCGAACTTGATGCCGTTTTTCAGCGCGGCAAATTGTTCGGGTTATGCCGTATCGAAGGCATCCTCCGAATGAATCAGAGTCTGACCTGCGACCTGGTCGATTCTACCATCAGGATGGCCGTTTGGTTTCCAGCCGAGTGGCCAATTTCGCCGATGTTGGCGATGGGATGAGGTGTTCGAGGCAATCAGGGGCTCACACGAGTCCAGGGAAGTGTCAAATCGCGAGGGAACGCGACGCGCGAATTTGCGCGTTTTGGCTCAAGCAGGTGGACCTTGACGGCCGATCCAGTACGTATACGGGATCGCTACCGTTGCGCACCTGCAGACATCCATCGTGACCAAACCACTTTGACATGCCGTTCTGACAGGGATTAGGGGACCGATTGATGAGACACGCAACCTGGATCGTCGTCGCGAGCTTGCTGGCACTCGCAACGAACTCACAAGCAGAAGCCTCGTATTGCGGGGCGGCCAGTTACAAGTGCTGTTCGACGGCAGCGTGCGCTCCGTGTGGCGATTATTGCGCCGCCAAAAGCTGCTGCGGAACATGCTATAAGACGGTTCGCGAAACCGTCTACGAACAGCGGACAGTCAATTGCTGTCGCACTGTTTACGATCAGTGCAGTGAACAGATTCCGGTAAGCTGCACGCGGAACGTCTACGAAACCTGCTATCGGGACGAGTGTTTCACCGTCTGCAAGCCATGCTACCAGACGTGCTATCGCGATGTTTGCTGCACCGTCCGGAAGCCATGCTTCCAGACCTGCTATCGTGATGTCTGCTGCACGATCCGCAAGCCGTGCTACCAGACATGCTATCGCGATGTCTGCTGTACGATCCGCAAGCCATGCTTCCAGACGTGCTACCGCGATGTCTGCTGTACGATCTGCAAGCCCGTCTGCGAGACCAAATATCGCGATGTCTGCTGTACCACGTATCGCACGGAAACACAGACGTGCTACCGCGATGTCTGCACCACGACATGCAAACCGGTCTGCGAAACGAAACAGGTTCCCTACTGCACCGGCGATTGGGTGACGGAAACGAAACAGGTTCCCGGTCCGGTCTGCCAGAAGTGTGTCTGCGATCCCGGAACATGGGAATGGGATGCCTGCCGTTGCTGCTGCTGCTACAAGCCCGGTTGCTGCCGCACCGTCTGCGAACAAACCTGCCGTACGGTCTGCTGCAAGCGATGGGTTCCCCGTACCGAAATGCGCACGATTACCTGCACCCGCATGGAGCAGGAAGTTCGTCAATGCAAACAGCCCTATACGGTCTGCCGTCAGATTCCTGAAACCAGTGTCAAGCAAGTTCCTTATCACTGCGTTCGCTATGAACAACAAACGATTTCGAAACGAGTCCCGTACACAACCTGCTCGTGGACCTGCGAAACGGTGACGAAGAAGGTTCCTTACACGACCTGCTCGTGGACCTGTGAAACAGTGACTAAGAAGGTTCCTTACACGACCTGCTCGTGGACCTGTGAAACAGTGACGAAAAAGGTTCCTTACACAACCTGCTCGATGACACAGGAAGTTCGGACCCGCAAGGTTCCTTATACGACCTGCCGTCAGGTCTGCGAAACCAAAATGGTCACGAAGACGCACTGCACACCACGACAAATCGTCGAATCCAAGGTGATCTGCGTTCCTCGTACGGTATGCCGTCAGGTACCGGTTCAGACAGCTTGTGCTTGCGATCCTTGCCAGGGTGGCGCTGTGAGCGTCCCCGGTAGCGGTTGCTCGAACGGTAGCTGCGGACACTGATCGATGCCGATTCGACAATCGAAGTTGAAAGTCCTCGGGGGCGGTTTCATGGAAACCGCCCCCGGCTTCATTCTTTGGCGACGTGACCGTGAAGATAGAGATCTCCGTCCAGCAGTTCCGTCACAGGGTCATTTAATACCGATTTCACGGGAATCGATTCGAGCCCCGAACCGGCAACGGGCGACGGTGCGTCCTTGCCGCCGAATATCTTCGGTGCGATGAAGGCGTGAACCTCGTCGACCAGCTTCGCATCGAAAAATGCACCGAGCGTCCGTCCGCCTCCTTCGATCAGTACGTTCGTCATCTGGCGACGTCCCAATTCACTGGCGACGATTTTCAAGTCGGGAAATCCCTCTTGATCGTTGGCAATATTCAGGACTTCGACTCCGGCATCCCTCAATCGCCGGCATTGTTCGCCGGACGCGTCATATGTTGCAATGACCAGCACCGGAATGTCGCAGGCCGTCTTCACAAGGTGCGAATCCGGAGGCAAGCGTGCATTCGAGTCCAGCACGATTCGCGTCGCGACTCTGGGGCCTGCAGGACGAGCTGTCAGTTGCGGGTCATCGGCGAGTGCCGTCCCGATTCCGACAAGGATCGCATCCATGCGCCCTCGAAGCTGGTGAACCACCGCACGCGACGCGTCATTGGTAATCCATCGGGACATTCCCGTTCGGGTCGCAATTTTGCCATCCAGAGTCATTGCCCATTTTGCATGAAACCACGGGCGCCGCTGCGTCATCAATTGAATGAAAGGAGCCACCAGATGTCGCGCTTCTTGTTCCAGTAATCCGGTTTCGACTTCGATTCCTGCTTTCCGAAGTTCCTGAAGTCCGCCGCCATCGACGTGAGGAGCCGGGTCGCGTATCGCAATGAAAACGCGTCGAATTCCCGAACCGATAATCGCCTTGGAACACGGAGGCGTTTTGCCAAAATGGCAACAAGGCTCCAGAGTCACGAACAAAGTGGCCCCATTCGCCGACGACCCGGCAGCGGCCAGTGCATGGACTTCAGCGTGAGGTCCGCCGAATTGTTGATGCCAGCCTTCACCCAGTACACGGCCGGAATCATCAACAACGACCGCGCCGACCGCAGGATTCGGTTCAACACGCCCCTGGCCCTTTCGAGCCAGTACAAGTGCCCGCCGCATCATGTCTTCAGCGAATAGCGAAACCCCCGACATGACAGTTCCAACGCCGTTTTTCAACCCCGCACCAACACCTTATTGCCCGGGCAACCACAATTTTCCGCTCGCTGGCACCGATTGCGATGCAGCCGGATTCCAGACACCTTCCGGCCCGGAAATTCCAGCCGGGGTGATCACACTCACTGCTTCCCACGGCGATGCAACATTGAACGATTTCAGCATTGGTTCAATGAGCGACCTTAGTTGAGGAAGCTTTGGTCCATAATAGGTCACCAATCGATCGAGCAGTGGTTTCAGCCCTGGATCTGTCGCGTCTTCCAGCCGAATGTTGAGTTCCGTGATATCCCAGTTCCAGCCAATCTGAAACGGGTTTTTTCCCTCAGGAGTTGGCAGCTTTCTTGCGCGATCAATCCACGTAAATGCCTCATCACGCCTCCAGCTGGCAAGGCAGATTTCCGTAAGACACGAAAATGCTCGTGCGAGATCAAGTTTCGCGGCGCATTCCGGCCGGTTGATCGCGGCAGTTAATACCTCATAGACCTTCTCATCCTGGCGGACCAGCATCGATCTGTTGACGACAGTGATCAGTTGGTCGTCGGTCAGCTTGTCCGTCGGCAACCGGTGAATTTGCATGATCGAGAGGCTTGCGAGATTCGTCTCGTCTGTCACTTCAAACGAGGGAAGCGGATCGATTTTCAATCGGGCGAAGAGATCTTTCACATCGATTCCGTGAATCGACTGAAGCGCACGCGAATTCAGCAAGTATATTGCGGCGATCAATGGAATTCGCATGGCTGGATCGCTTGCCGCCTGTTCAGGCGTCTTTCCACCCAATGCCCGAAGCGGCTGTTGCGGCCAGATGTCATTAACGACCGACTTGCAAAGCTGCTGGCTGAATCCTCGGCGCTGAATGTTGGGAAAATTATTCGGAAAAAACCAGTTGAGTTGAAGAATCTGCGACTCCGTCGACACAGAATCAACAATTTCCGGAAGACCGTCATCCATTTTCCATGAAAGCAGTTCGCCGCTTGTCGTGGTTACGATTGATCTGGCATCATCAAGCGATGCCCCTCGCATTCCTGACAGTATAAGCGTAGC
>JANXOO010000599.1 GCA_025353525.1 Schlesneria sp.
AGGACGTGATAGACATAGTTGCCCTGTGATGCGCGGCATGTTCGTGGCATCCAAGCAGCATAATCAATCGTTATTGCATTGTAAAGTAGAATGTCCCCTTTGTTTTTCCTTGGAATACAACCAGCCGTTCACTGCGAGGTACTGGCAGATTTCGTTCTCAAATTCGATCTCATTATGAAGACTCATGAGGCCTCCGTTGAAACCAAACCGCGAACGTCAATCTTGCCAGTTACGGCGGCAGAAATCAGAGCGGTTCGGCGTTCTTGAAGCAGGTCGATGGCACGTTGAGCTTCAGCGGTGAGTTCGTTCAACTTTTTATTTTCGTGATCAAGTAAATTGACTATCTGAGTGAATTCGGTTTTGGAAGGAATTGGCATTGCGACCGCAACAAGTTCTCTGTCTGAAATATTTGGCTGAGCGCCGCCAAATGCCGTGATCGTCAAATACTCGGCATAAAACGATGTTTGGAGGAAATACCAGAGAAACGATTGAGAGTCACAGTCATCCGTTCGAAAGACACACACTCGCTGATTGAGCAAAGCAGGTTCATCACTGATGTAACGGGCTGCCTTTCCAATCGTCGCTCCCGTCATCGCCATCACAAGATCGTCGCGTTGCACCAATACATCGGTATGGGTTTCGATGTAGTTGCCGGGGAGAAATCTGGCGCTGGAGAAGTCGACCGTCCCAACTGTCGTAATATCGCCGATACGAAGTACGGGAACACCATCGTCAATAAAAAGGTCGCTGCTAAATGCGAAGCCCGTCTTCGTTCTGGCGAAATGCTTCATGGGCATCACTTCCCAATGTTCCGGCACATCACCTAGCCATTCGATCCCTGATGGTTTCATCGGGGCATCAGGATTCAAGCCTTTCGTGACAGCGTGAGAAATGACGGCTTGGCGTTTTTCTTTGAGCAGTTGAATCAGTCGCTGCTGCTCAGCGACGAGATCGTCGAGCTTCGCTGTTTCATGGTCGAGGAAGTTGAGGATTAATCGCTGCTCGTCGATTCGTGGCACCGGGATAATCACAGATGCGATTGTATAAGAATATATAACTTCGATTGTCGTTGCGTTGCTCAGATAATTTAATTGCGTTTTCATTAAGTCGCTGTCTTGAATCAGCGTTTTCAAAAATCGGGTATCGACCAGTGAATTGTCCGGTTGAAGACGCAGCAGACATGGGTGCAATATCCCTCGTTCCGACTTCTCCGGAAGTATCGCGACTCTTCCAATCGTTCCACGCGTCGTAACCAACAAATCACCCGGAAAGATTTCGAAGCTAGCGAGCTCGGCGAACTTTTCTTCGGAAATGAAGTTGTCACCAGAATCGAAATCGCCATCAATCACGCTTCGTTGGTTGTAGACCTTAATCGATCCACCTTGCATGTCGGCGGATGTCAGATGGCTTCCAAAAGGACCTGTTTTTATAGCCCCATTCTTTGGAAGAACGAAATACTTGATCGCTCCGACACGCCAATGTTCGGGCACTTCTTTCAGAAACTTAACACCACTTTTCTTGTACTTCGGATATCCAGGGAAACTCATTTCGTCAGCCCCCCGATCATCTTCAGAATCCGATCAGTGACACCCTTCAACTCAGCGTCGATTTCAGCCAAATCTCGTGGAGGCTTGAACACGTAGAAGTGTCTATTAAAGGGAATCTCGTACCCAACTTTTGTCTTCTCATGATCAATCCAGGCATCTGGGGCGTGCGGCAATACTTCACGCTTAAAATACTTTTCGACATTTTCACTGAGCGGTACGTTTTCCGTGTCTCGAAGATTGGCATCGGACTGGGGTTTGCCCTTCAGTTTGCCTTTGGTCGCCAACACGACCTGCCCGTTTTCATCACGCAACGGTCGTTCCACCGTGATCGTATGGTAGCCAAAGTCGCTGTTCTTGAAGATTCGGCTGATTGGAACGCCATCCCGTGTCACCTTCTTGCCGTTGCCAAACAGCTTGGTGATATCGGCAATGTGTTCTTCGCTCAGTTCCTTGCGTTTGCTTCCCAAGCTCTTTCGCATCTTCTGCCAGAAACTGCAGGCGTCGATCAATTGCACCTGTCCCTTACGATGTTCGGGCTTGCGATTGCTGAGAATCCAGACATACGTGCTGATGCCGGTGTTATAGAACATATCGGTGGGAAGGCCGATGATTGCCTCAACCAGATCATTCTCAAGAACGTAACGGCGGATTTCACTTTCACCAGAACCAGCGCCGCCCGTAAACAACGGTGAACCGTTCAGCACGATCCCGAATCGACTGCCACCATCCTTTGAGGGGCGCATTTTTGAAATGAGATGAAGCAGAAACAGCAACGAACCATCACTGACACGCGGCAAGCCCGGACCAAAACGCCCGTTAAACCCTGATTGCTCGTGTTCCTTGGTGATGTCCTTCTCGATCTTTTTCCATTCGACCCCGAACGGCGGATTTGAGAGCATGTAATCGAATTGCTTTCCAATTAATCCGTCATTAGAGAGCGTGTTGCCGTGGACGATATTGGCTATGTCCTGCCCCTTGATGAGCAAATCCGCTTTGCAGATCGCGTAGGACTCGGCGTTCAATTCCTGCCCATACATGACCAACTTCGACTTGGGATTCAGAGTTTTCAGATATTCTTCGGCAACCGACAGCATCCCTCCAGTGCCAGCGGTCGGATCGTACATTTCCCGTAGAATGCCCGGCTTGGTCAGTGCCTCGTCATCTTCAACGAACAGCAGATTGACCATCAGTCGAATGACTTCACGCGGCGTGAAGTGTTCCCCTGCGGTCTCATTGGAGATTTCAGCAAACTTTCGAATCAGTTCTTCAAACACCAGCCCTATCTGAGCGTTGCTGACAAATTCCGGGTGAAGATCAATGTTCGCGAACTTTTCAGCCACCAAATACAGCAGTCCAGCTTTTGCCAGCCGGTCAACCTGTGTGTGAAAGTCGAAACATTCGAAGATGTCGCGGACGGCGGGCGAGAAGGCTTGAATGTACGCGAACAGGTTTTCCTTGATGTGGTCCTGATCCCCCATCAGCTTCTTCATATCCATCGGCGATGTGTTGAAGAAAAGCTGCCCTGACTTCCGCAGCAGAAAAGGTTGGGGATTCAGACCAGCCTTTTCACGAACGGCCAATTCCTTCAGCACGGCATCCTTCGTGCCTTCCAACACACAATCCAGCCGCCGCAAAACAGTGAATGGAAGTACGACTTTTCCGTATTCAGATTGCTTGTAGTCGCCGCGCAACAGATCGGCAACGGACCAGATAAATGACGAGAGATTCGTTTCGCTCATGGGTTCTTCAAAAAGCAGACAAGTTGCAAATCATTGGCGGCAATCAGGTTTCGCAGATTGCCGGGTCATGGAAGACTACCGAGAAATTGCGATTTTCCATAGGACGCCAGTTCGGTTCTGGCATCTGATAAAGCGGACTCTGGCTCATTAAAGTGACGAGCCATCGGTGGATGGCAATGCGGTCGATTGAAAAAAAAGTCACTCGCCGGTCGGCAAGGGACGTTTTGAAACAACGGGGACACAGCATTTTTGGCAACTTGATTTCAGAAGTCGAATTGCGTTGTTTGAATGGCCGGTGGGTTGGTTTGTGTCAGGCCAATGGAAGGGGAGCGAGTGATGTCGCGGTTGCCTCGCATCGAATTATTTGCGGCGGATGAAGTCGCGGTCGTGCATGTGATGAATCGGGTGGTCCGTCGCTGTTTTCTGCTGGGCCATGATCCTCTCACGGGCAAGAACTATGACCATCGCAAGGTCTGGGTTGAAGATCAGTTGCATTTGCTCGCCGCTCACTTTGGGATTGATCTGCTCGGATTCAGCATCCTTTCGAATCACTTTCATTTGATCCTGCGTTCACGTCCGGATTGTGTTGAGAAATGGGATGACACCGAAGTCGCCCGACGATGGCTGATGCTCTGCCCGGTTCGCAAAGCTGCCGATCATCAAGCGGAAGAACCGAATGAAATGGAGTTGAACACCATTCGGAACATCCCCGAACGGCTCGCGATGATTCGCAGTCGGTTAGTAAGTATTCGCCGCAGCCGTGTGTGGAGCGCAGTGAGAGCGCTGGCCATTGGGGTGCGGCGTCGGTGATGGAGCGAGTTGAAGTGGGGTGACGGTGACTTCTTCAGGAAGTGTTCGGTGGACGGAGTGAGAATTCAGCGCGTTGATCTGGAGTCAGGTTCCAGGGCAGGTAGGGCGAAA
>JANXOO010000611.1 GCA_025353525.1 Schlesneria sp.
GCGCGACCCACTGCGCAGATCATCGATATTGAATCCCCGGATGGCTCCGTGCCGCAGTAGGGCGGCAATACCTGAGTGCAGCATCACCCTCTCTGCGCCAGAATCGCGTGAATTTTCATGAAATCAGGCGAGGGTCGTCAGGACCGTCTGGCGTAAGCTACTCTGGCAGCGCTGGTGGTGTTGGGCCTTCAACGGGGGCCGGTTCCGAACTGGTGGCCGGTTTATCGGAATTCCCGGTGACCTGGGCAACCGGGTCTGTTGCCCCTCCAAATCCTGTATCGCCGGTTACGGGAACAATTGCGGCCTGAAGCACGGGTCTGGAATTGGCTTCTTTATCGGGTTTGTCATTTTGAACCCAGGCGACCAATGACAATGGGCCTTTGATGGGCGGTTTCATTTCGACCGGAAATTCGAATCGCCGACCAACTTCGTATCGCTTGATATAGTCTTCAACACGCTGTTGAATTTCTGAAACCGGTGTGGTGACAGAATACTTCAATTCGCCCTTTCTGGGCGGAATTCCCTTGGCACCTCCCGGCATTTCGCGAACGAGCAGTTCGTGATTCCGGATTCCGTTCGAACCCATCGGAACAATTGTCCGCACTTCGTTTTCGACGATTGCCATCCGCAATCGGCACGAAGGCAGAACTTCTTCCGGGATCCCCGTTACTTCAGCGGACACCTTTAATTGTCCGTCGGTCACTTCTGCAGACAGTTTGATTGCCACGCCAGTCTTGAGTGTCAATCGTGGATCAATGACCTTGCGGAAGACCATATAGGCGTTGTTGGCCATTGGAATCGGCCCCGCATAAAAACGGGAATCGATGACTCCTCCATCGATCGTCACAGTGGGGGTCGAGCCGGTTTCGTAGTAGGTACCGCGTTCTTCGGAGTCCTGATTGACCAATCCGTCTGGCAACGGGATGTGTTGATGGAAGCGAAGTATGATGGCCTTGTTGTTTGGCACCGATTTGCCAAGTGCCGCTAATCCCAGATCGGCACCGACGCATGGCGGACAACCGATACCGGTAAACAATTCCACAAGGACCGTTTTGTTTCCGTCTTCGGCAGTCGGAACAGGTGGAGCGTTCGCCTGGATCTCGGCGATCAACCTGGCAATCTCTTTTTTGTAAACGTCATCAACGAATGCCGCTGACCCCTCGTCGCTGCCGTATTTCTTTGCCCACAGATTTTTGAAAGCCTCTGATGGCGCCGGGGTATCGGGTGGTTGGCCAACACGTGCCTTCAACACCGTCAATTCCAGCAATGGCAAGGCCGAAATCTCGGCAAGAAGTCCGATTGCAACGTCGTCTTGCCCCTGTTGCTCGGCCCGATTGGCCAGTGCCATTAAAATTTCCGAATTGTACCGCTGTTTCTTGACGACTTCAGTCAGTTCGGCAGCAGCGGTCGTTTTAACGTCTTCGCTGGACGATGCGGATGTCAACTCTTCGATGCGGATGTAAACGCTCGCTGACTCGCGAGCGGCTTTGAGTGATTCCGTGAAAGCCTCCCGTTCGTCGCCTAGCAATTTTTCGGCGGTATCCAGGTGTTCCAAAGCCGTTCGGACATATTGGCGGCCGTTCAACAGCCCGTAAGCGATCTTGATTTCGCATCGCGCTTCCCATCGCTGCCCCCAGATCCTTGCCGTTGTCAAATACGATTCGATCATCGATTTGAGACTTGCTTCGTCGAAGTTGGCCTGCTGATAACCGGCAATCATTGCCCCGAAAATATCTTGCACCAACGGACTTGTCCCGTGCTCAACAGCTTTAGCCACCATGTCTTCAGGTCGGAGTTCCTTGTCTTTCATCATTTTCTCGAAGACATCTGACGCGGGTGGCAGCCCGTTCGCTTCGTAGTTTTGCAGGGATGTTTCTTCAGTTGGAAGCAGACGTGCCACAAAGACGTCCATCGGCGACGATTTGACCGTGCCGCGAATGAAGCCCGTTTGAAACGTGCCGACAAAATCAAACTGCGTGAACTCGTTTTTACAGACAAACCGGACCGAATCACCTTCGACATCGGTTGAAATGATTTTTGGTTTGTTCTGCTCTTCCTTGTCCCGCGACGTATCAATCAAATCGGCAGAGATTTTACCGTCGTCACCTCGCGTAAATTTGATAATCCAGCGGTAATTGTCCGACCTGTTCGCCGTCACGACGATCACCCAGTTGCCTTCAATCGCCTTCACGTTCCGCTTGACGGCAGGGAACTTTTTATTCGACCTGGAACCCTGCTCTGAAGAGGCGTCCTCTTCTCCGGTATTTACCGTAACCGGTTTTGTGCCGGGATTGCAGCCGATTGCCAGTACTAAAAAGAAGATCAGCCATCGCGTCGAAGGATTCAGCAATCGCATTTCTGTCAGACCTCGAATAAATGTCGCAAAAAAAAGGTTTTTCGACATTCCGACAGTTTTAGTCGGCGATGTCGTAATGTGTGCAAGATAACGGGGAAACGGGGGAAATCCCAGTGAGCGGCCAAGTCATGTCGCGTCCAAGTCAACCTGCTCGATATCGCAACGGGCCAATGCTAAAAAACTATTTCGTCGTTTTGGTTTTTTCGAGTGCTCCCCACATATGACCACCGGCTTCCCCGTGTTGCCATGTTCCTGCGTAACGATTGCCGTAAAACATAATGCGTGCGGTAAACGTACCCATACCTGGGATTGTCAGGTCTGTCAGTGACATCACGGGAGTGTCATCGGCCCAATAGACCTTGATGGGGACCGGAACGTCGAGTTCGTTGTCGCCGATCTTCATTTTCGCGGTGATGACCCAGTCGTCGCCGGTAACTTTCTTTGCCGAAACAATCTGATAACGATCCGGCTTGCTGGCTCCGGAATCCTTCCCGTCGAGGCTGAAGGCCCCGGCAAGCGTTGTTCCGGTCAGCCTGGCCGCGAACGACTTTTCGTTAGTCTCCCGATCACTTTTTTTGTCACCGTCGATCGCGAGCAGTGATGTCGCTATCGCGCTGATCGCTACGAATACCAACAGAGTTCGTCTCATCAGTGTTCCTCACTTGTGTTCGAGTACGTAAAGGGCATTATCCGCCCGCACATTGGCCGCCCACGCTCCATTCGCTGATCTTCCGCGAATGATCGGAATTTCGTAAACGACTTTAAATTGCATTCGTTCACAGAGTTCACGAAAATCAATCATCGAAAGAAAGTGCAAGTTGGGAGTATTGTACCAGTCATACGGCAACGAACCCGTGACAGGTGCCCGACCGTGTAACAGGATTTGAACCCGAATCCACCAATGTCCGTAATTCGGGACAAGAATGACCGCTCGTTTCGCCACTCGCAGCATCTCGGCCAGCAATTCTTGCGGGTGCCTGACTTGCTGTAATGTCTGACTGAGTACCGCAAAGTCGAATGATTGCGCCGGGATTTCCTTCAGACCCCGGTCGAGGTCCGATTGAATCACAGGCATCCCTTTGGAAATCGCCTCGATCACTTCGCGGTGATCCAGTTCGATCCCCTGAACGGAACAACCCAGTTCGTCCCGAACCAGTCGTGTGATCGACCTGGGTTGCGGCGACGGTCGATTACTGTGCCGGTTGCGGG
>JANXOO010000642.1 GCA_025353525.1 Schlesneria sp.
AGCCGCGATAGTCGAAGGTGAATACGTTCAGGCCGAGATCGAGCCAGGCCTTATAGAAGTGGAGCCGATCGCCGATGTTTCCCGGTCGGGGCTGGTTTCTGGTCGGTCGGCAGGTGAACTGACGGTTCTCGTACGATACCAGCATCAACAGGTTCCTGTCCGGATTTCGTTTTTACCGGATCGGGCAGACTTCCGATGGACCGCGCCTGCTGCCGCGAACTTTATCGATCAGTTCGTCTTCGCCCGATTGCAAAAACTGAGGATCAATCCGTCGTTGCCTTGCGATGATGCGACGTTCATTCGGCGCGTGACATTCGACCTGCTTGGACTGCCGCCGACTGCCGATGAAGCGAGACACTTTGTCTCAGACCCTTCCGCAGGCAAGCGTGCGGCGTTAATCGATTCTCATCTGGAGCGACCCGAATTCTCCGATTGGTGGGCGATGAAATGGGCCGACTTGCTACGGATCGAAGAGAAGACTCTTGATCGAAAAGGGGTCGAGAATTTTCATGCATGGCTGCGACACTCCTTCGCGACGCATCAACCACTTGATCGCATGGCTCGTGAAATCGTGATGGGTCGCGGCAGTACGTACGAGGTTCCTGCGGCCAACTTTTACCGGGCTTTGCGAACTCCCTTTGAACGCTCGGAAGCGATCGGGCAATTGTTCCTGGGCGTGCGGTTACAGTGTTCCAAATGCCACAATCACCCCTTCGATCGATGGACTCAGGATGACTACTATAGTTGGGGCAGTGTTTTTGCCCGTATCGACTACAAGATCGTCGAAAATCGCCGTCGCGACTCGAATGACAAACACGAATTTGATGGCGAACAGATCGTCTTTTTGAACGAAACCGGCGAGGCCAAAGATCCGCGAACGAACAGCGAGCGACTGGCTAAGTTTCTCGGAGGCGATGATGCATCCGGTCCGATGAACAACCCGTTAAACGGACTTGCGGACTGGTTGACCGATCCTCATAACGAACGGTTCGTTCAGATGCTGGCCAATCGTACCTGGCAGCAAGTCACAGGGCGAGGAATTGTCGATCCAATCGACGATTTTCGAGCGACGAATCCCCCGTCAAACCCCGAACTGTTACGAGCCCTCTCGAATCATCTGGCCTTCGGGGCGTTTGACGGAAATGCGTCGGTGAACCCGAATTCAGCACCCAAAGCATTTGACGTGCGAAGTTTGTTGCGAGCGATCCTCAATTCAAACACCTATCAGTCCGCTTCCGAACCGAACGAAACCAATCGGGACGATGAAATTAATTTCAGTCGCGCGATCGTTCGAAGATACTCGGCCGAACAACTGCTCGATGCTTCGAGTCAGATCCTTGATGTACCACTCGAATTTGCCGGATATCCGTCAGGCCGGCGTGCCGCGCAACTGGCAGGTGTCGGCGCCATTCGACTGCGCAACAATGGCCCCACCGAAGCCGACCAATTCCTGAAACTCTTTGGCAAACCACCAAGACTGCAATCGTGTGATTGCGAGCGTTCTGACGAAGCGACACTCGGCCAGACCTTTCAGATGGTCAGCGGACCCCTGATGAACCGCTTGCTGTCGATCAAAGAAAACCGCCTTGAACGACTGTCCGCGTCGGGGATGTCGTCCGCAGAAATCGTCAACGAATTGTACTGGATGACCCTGACGCGACCGCCAACCGACGCCGAATTGACAACGTTGGTCCGTTACCTCGACGCTGCTGGTAATCGGCGCACTGCGTTGGAAGATATCGCCTGGGGACTGTTCAACTCGAACGAATTCTTGTTAAGGAGATGAGCAGATGTCGTTGTTCGGCCCGAATATCGTCTCACGACGTTCAGCACTGACAATCGGCGGAATGGGCCTTTTCGGTCTGACTCTGCCGAAAATGATGCGAGCCGAAGCAGTTGCGGCAGCGAAACCGTCGCGGGCAAAATCGGTGATCTTCTTGTACCAGTTCGGCGGCCCCAGCCATCTCGACACCTTCGATCCAAAGCCGGATGCGCCCGACGGGGTGCGGAGCAAATACGGGGTGATCGAGACATCGGCACCGGGAATCCGGATCTGTGATCGCCTGCCAAAAACAGCCGCGATCATGCACGATGTCACGTTGGTTCGGACAGTTCATCATACGATGAAAAACCACAATCCGGCGGCATACTACGCATTGACGGGCCATGCTCCGCCGCTTGACGACATCCGGCTTCGCGATTCGCAAGACCTGTTTCCCGCCTACGGCTCTGTCGTGGATCGTCTGTCCCCGGCAACAAACGGAATGCCGACGTTTGTCGCTTTTCCGCACCTGATGCGTGATGGTGAGATTACGCCCGGACAACACGCCAGCTTTCTCGGCAAAGGCCACGATCCGCTCCTGGTGACTTCTGATCCGAACGACCGCCGTTTCTCGTTACCCGAGCTCAGTCTTCCCGGCGGGCTGACAGCAGATCGATTGCAAAATCGACGCGAGATCCAGCAACTGGTCAACCGTCAGATCGGGCAACTGGAACGATCAACTGCCGCTCGCGGACTGGACGCCTACTACGAGAAGACGCTTGGGATGTTGAATTCTTCCAGAGTAAAAGACGCATTCAACCTCGAAGCCGAACCTCAGGCGGTACGCGATCAATATGGACGAACCACGTATGGCCAAAGTTGCCTGCTGGCAAGGCGGCTGGTCGAGTCGGGCGTCAAGTTTGTGAATGTCTATTTCGCAAACAATATCGGCGGCCGCACGAAGGAAGGAGGTTGGGACACGCACGGATTCGATAACACGCGAATGTATCCGATCCTTTCAGACTATCAGTTACCGCTGACCGACCAGACGCTGCCGACGCTGATCACCGATCTGAAAGAACGTGGACTGCTGGATGACACGTTGGTCGTCTGGATGGGTGAATTCGGCCG
>JANXOO010000696.1 GCA_025353525.1 Schlesneria sp.
CTCGATTTCGAACGTTGTTTCGCCGTACTTGGCCCGAGCCTGGCGAGCTTCTTCTTCGGTCAGCAATTGACCTTTTCGCAGCGGCGTATCACCCGGATCAAGGACGATGTAGTCCTGGAAATAGACGACTTTCTCGAGCGCCGTTGTCTTCACGTTCAGCAGGGCGCCCAAGCGGCTTGGCATCGACTTGAAGAACCAGATATGGACGACAGGAGCGGCCAGTTCGATGTGCCCCATGCGCTTGCGCCGGACGCGACTGTGGGTGACCTTGACGCCGCAGCGATCACAGATCATCCCCTTGTATTTCATCCCGCGATATTTTCCGCAGGCACACTCCCAGTCCTTTTCGGGTCCGAAAATGCGTTCGCAAAACAGACCGTCTCGTTCGGGACGATATGTTCGGTAATTGATTGTCTCGGGCTTCTTGACTTCGCCGAATGACCAGCCGCGAATGTCCTGCGGACTGGCGAGACCAATTTTAATGGCCGAATATTCGTTAACGCGATCGTATGTTGTTTCACCGACGCTCACGGCGTCCTCCTTGGATCTGGCAGGCGGAAGGTCGAATATTGCAAAAGTGGCAGGATTCCGGGATCCCCGAGTTATTCGCCGTGCCACGGGCGAACATGTCTGATGGATTCCCGGAATTCAAACGCGAATCAGGTCGGACTCTTTTCGAGTTGCATATTGAGGCAAAGGCCGCGGATTTCGTTGTTCAGCACTTCAAAACTCGCCGGAGTCCCTGCTTCGAGGGTATTTTCACCCTTCACCATCGACTCGTAAATCTTTGTCCGTCCTTCGACATCATCGCTCTTGACGGTCAACAGTTCCTGAAGAATGTAGGCCGCACCGTAGGCTTCCAGTGCCCATACTTCCATTTCCCCGAATCGCTGACCGCCGAACCGGGCCTTGCCGCCCAGTGGTTGCTGGGTAATCAGCGAATACGGACCTGTCGCTCGTGCATGAACCTTGTCTTCGACCAGGTGGTGCAACTTCAGCATGTAGAGGTAACCAACAGTCGTCTTCTGCTCGAACGGCTCGCCCGTTCGCCCGTCGTGCAACTGTGCCTTACCGTCTTCGGGCAGTCCGGCGTCTTTGAGCAACGAGCGAATGGTATCTTCCGTCGGACTGTCGAAGACCGGGCTGCGAACCTTGAAGCCCAGCTTCGCGGCAGCCCAGCCAAGGTGGGTTTCAAGAATCTGTCCTACATTCATACGACTCGGAACGCCCAGCGGATTCAGAATAATGTCAACCGGAGTTCCATCGGCCAGAAACGGCATGTCTTCTTCAGGAAGAATCTTGGAGATAACCCCCTTGTTTCCGTGGCGACCGGCCATTTTGTCACCGACAGAAATCTGACGCTTCGAAGCCACATAAACCTTGACCATCTGCAACACGCCGCTCGGCAGTTCGTCGCCGCGTTTCATCGTGTTCAGCTTGCGGTCGCGAACATCGATCGCTTCTTCGACCGGTCCCCACTGTTCCTTGATGACCTTTTTGCATTCGGACCGCTTCTGGGGACTCTTGATCTCCAGATTCTCGAATTTGTCGAGGAAGCGTTCCGCATAAGTTGCAACGAACTTGTCGTCGGCGATTGTTTTGATATCCCGACTGTCATCGTCGGTCAGCTTCTTTTCCAGAGCCTTCTCGAATTCTTTCAGGAACTCGCGGAACGCACCTGCAATCGCTTCGTTCCCCGAATCTTCGACACCCTTCAGGTCGGCTTCAAACTTCTTGCGATCCCCTTCGGAAAGACTCATTCGGCGCGAGAATTTCTCGGTGTGAATGACGATCCCTTCTGTACCACTGGGGACTTCCAGTGATTCATTCTTCACGTCTTCGCCCGCACGACCGAAAATCGCGTGCAGCAGTTTTTCTTCGGGAGTCAGCTCGGTCTTGGCCTTTGGCGACACTTTGCCAACCAGAATGTCGCCTGGTTCGACATACGTACCGGTCTGAACGATTCCCTCTTCGTCGAGATGTCGCAATGCCTTTTCACTAACATTCGGAATGTCGCGAGTAAACTCTTCGCGGCCCAGTTTCGTTTCGCGAACTTCGACATCAAATTCGTCGATGTGAATCGACGTATAGACATCTTCTTTCACCAGTCGCTCGGAAAGAATGATCGCATCTTCGAAGTTGAAACCTTCGAACGACATGAATGCCACCAGAACGTTTCGGCCCAGCGCCAGTTCGCCCTTCGACGTTGCCGCACTGTCACAAAGGATTTCACCCTTCTTGACGCGCTGGCCGACCTTGACGATCGGACGCTGATTGAGGCACGTTCGTTCGTTCAGACCCGTATATTTCCGCAGCGGGAATGATTTTCCTTCGAGTTCAATCCGGTCTGCATCGACGTATGTGATCTTCCCGGAACGTTCGGCTCGCAGCACCATCCCGGAACTTTCGGCGACGGCACTTTCCAGCCCGGTACCCACCAGCGG
This sequence comes from Schlesneria sp., assembly GCA_025353525.1. Classification (GTDB taxonomy): domain Bacteria; phylum Planctomycetota; class Planctomycetia; order Planctomycetales; family Planctomycetaceae; genus Schlesneria. The sequence goes on from JANXOO010000696.1 coordinate 2,445, forward strand.
CGATTCGGCGATCAGCAGCGGAACACCCTGCCGTTGCATGTTCGAACCCATCAGTGCCCGGTTGGCGTCGTCGTGTTCGAGGAACGGAATCAGGCCTGCGGAAACGCCAACCATCTGACACGGCGAGACATCGATGTAGTGAACGTCAGTCGATGGCATCCAGACCACGTCGTTGTGGAACCGTGCCATCACGCGTTCTTCGGCAATCTTGCCGTCCTTGACGGGAGTGTCTGCCGGAGCGATGAAGACTCGCGATTCTTCGTCGGCTCGCAACCACTTCACTTCGTCGCTGACCTTGCGGTTGACAACGGAACGGTACGGAGTGATCAGGAATCCGTAATCGTCGACCTTCGCAAAAATACTGAGGCTCGAAATCAGTCCGATGTTCGTACCTTCAGGGGTCTCGATCGGACAGATGCGACCATAGTGCGAAATGTGAACGTCGCGGACTTCGAAGCCGGCTCTCTTTCGATTCAAACCACCAGGTCCAAGAGCACTCAGTCGACGCTCGTGGGTCAAAGTGGCCAGCGGATTCGTCTGATCGACAACCTGCGACAATTCGCCTCGTCCGAAGAAATATTCGATCGCAGCCGAAACGCTTTTCGGGTTAACCAGCGTTCGGGGCGACATCTCTTCGACGTCTTTCATCTGCATGCGGTCCTGCACCGTTCGTCGCAGTTTCAGGAA
>JANXOO010000784.1 GCA_025353525.1 Schlesneria sp.
AGGACGTAGGACTGATCCTTCGACTGATCGCGCCCGCGGATCAAAGCCGGTTTCCCGTCGATCGACTGAATCCTCGCATAGTGGCCAGTTGCGATCCGGTCTGCACCGACACTGACTGCGAAATCCCATAACTTGCCGAACTTCAGCCAGTTATTGCACATCACGCACGGGTTGGGAGTTCTTCCCGCGAGATATTCGTCGACAAAATAGTCTTTGATCCGTCCGAATGCGTCCGAAAAATTCAACGCATGGAAAGGGATGTCCAGGACATCCGCCACGCGTCGCGCATCGGCGGCATCCGACGCACTGCAACACCCCTGTTTGTTTGGTTTGAGGCCCAGGATCGGCAGCGACGGAAGCTGCCTCGCGCTTTTTTCGGGTTCGGTGGCGTCGGAATTCGCCGATCCGGGCGACGCTGGCGGCTCGACGCGACATACGGTTTCTTCGGTTGCGCCCGACCGCATGAACAACCCGATGATTTCGTAACCCTGCTCCTTCAGCAGTACCGCCGCTGCGGAACTGTCAACTCCTCCACTCATGGCCAGTACGACACGGATCGACATTGATTGCGGTTCTTTTTGCCGGAACTTTGAATGAAAACCGAGTCAGGGAAACCAGGCATTTTAAAAACGAATTACTGACACCCCTTGCAGCGTCCCCGGACCAGAATTTCCGAAACGCTGCCAACCTGCAGCACCGATGTCATGGCCGGCTTCGGCATTTCAAACTCGTGCAGGCACGTCACGCTGCCGCATTCGACGCAGATGAAATGGGCGTGCTCGCAACCCTCGGGATGTGATGCATCACGCAGTTCAAAACGCCAGACGCGATCACCCAGTTCCTTGCGCGTGACCAGTCCGGCTTCGACCAGGTCCGTCAGATTCCGCAGGACTGTTGCCTTGTCGAACCCCAGCGGAACCATGTCGGCTGCGATCTCGGCATGAGTTGCCGGAGAATTTGCCCGTTTCAACCAGTGGATCACCGCCAGTCGCGCTGCCGTCGTTCTGAGGCCGCAATCGGACAACAGTTTACGCGTTTCCGCGACGGAGTCGACTTTTGTTTTGGTAGTCATAGTTTGGCAGTTATTCTGCTCGCGGTCCGGTTGAAGGCTTCGTTTGTGAAATCGGTTTCGCGATATATCGTCCGGTTGGCAGTCGAATTGTTGGATCGGCTGTCCGTCTATGATAGCCTTGGCATTTTTGGATCGACAGCCTCTTGCCGAAAAAAAGGGGTGATCCCGCACCGAAACTCATAAGTACCCGAGGATTCTATGGAATTGCAACTGAACGGCAACGTGGTCGCGATCACTGGTGGTGCGAGCGGAATCGGGCTGGCGTGTGCAACCGAATTGGCTCGCGAAGGATGCCGGGTCGCCATTTGGGATGTCTCGAATCGCGTGACCGATGTTGCGTCGCAATTGGCTGCCGAGTGGAACGTGGCCACACTGGGCCGGTCGGTCGATGTCAGTCGCCTCGACGATGTCGAGGCCGCGACAGCAGAGACCGAATCGCAACTTGGGCCAATCCGGTTCGTCGTTCACGCAGCAGCCGTCACGTCTGGCAAATTCGGATTTCCGTTCACGAACGTATCTCCCTCTGATTGGAGGCGCGTGCTGGATGTCAATATTCTGGGGATGGTCAATCTGGCGCAGTCGGTTGCACCCGGCCTGATGTCGCGGCGACAGGGTTCGATGATCTTTATCGCTTCGATCGCCGGTCAAATCGGATCTCAAACCGATCCCCCTTACAGCGCCAGCAAGGCGGCCAATATCAATTTTGCCCAGTGCCTGGCGAAGGACCTCGCCCCTTACGGAGTTCGCGTCAACACCGTCTGCCCCGGAATGGTCCAGACTCCGTTGAACCGATCGGTCTGGCAGGCGTGGAACGACCAGCAACCCGCAGATCACCAGCGAACATACGAAGACTGGGCCGACGAGAAAGTGCGGAACGTTATTCCGTTGCGACGCTGGCAAAAACCTGACGATGTCGCCAATCTGGTGACGTTCCTTTTATCAGACCGAGCTTCTGAAATCACCGGTCAAACGATGAACGTCGACGGCGGATTTGTCATGCATTGGTGAGCGCGTTCGAATGAGTTTTAGCCAGGTATTATGCTGCTCGCGGTCCAGATTGAGTCTTCGTTTGTAAGTCCGCTTCCGCGTTCGAAGCGGAACCACCGTCATTGCGGCAGTTTCCGGTTGTCGCTGGATTTCTCAATGGCTTCAAACCAGACCGCGCGTGGTATAAATACTGTTCCTCGAACGAAAAAATGTTTTTGAAAGTCATCCAATATGAGCGCCGAAGCCCGCGTTTCCGAATTGAAACTGGAACTTCCACCCGCGCCCAAGCCGGGCGGCATCTACCATCCCGTGCTGATTGTGGGCAATCTGGCGATCGTCTCGGGTCACGGCCCCGTTCGAACCGATGGCTCGATCATCACCGGCAAGGTGGGTGAAACGATGAACGAAGAGGATGCGTACATGGCTGCGCGGCAGGTGGGTCTGACAATGCTTGCGACACTTCGTCGCGAACTCGGTTCACTCGATCGGATCGGGCGACTGGTCAAAACGTTGGGGATGGTCAATGCGGCACCTGATTTTGGAAATCATCCTCAAGTGATCAACGGATTCAGCAATCTGATGGTCGAAGTCTGGGGCGAAATCAAGGGGAAAGGAGCCCGCAGCGCCGTCGGGATGGGTTCGTTACCCTCGAATATCGCTGTAGAAGTCGAAGCGATTTTTGAGTTGAACCATTAGCCGACCAGCCGTGGAAATCTACCGGCTGAAAAACGCGACTGAAAAAGGGGGACAGGCACCAGGAGACCCCCGGCGCGCCGGGGTCCCCGTTTCTCAGTGGGTCTCCCCTTTTCAGCGACCGGTATTTCCTTTCCTGCCGGTCGCCCTGGTGGACGACTGAAAACCGAAAACTGAAAACTTACCTAATGTCACCCTTTCGGTTAGAATCGCGGCATCTGTCCTGCATCCGCATTGAATCGACTCTTTCAGGAATTCCTCATGAGTGGTCACGAAGACGAAGCAAAGGGATCAAAATCGGCGGGCGGTATTCGGCTCGGCACGAAAAAAGAAGACTTGCCGATCAACAAGTATTTTCGGGCCTTGATCGACCTGAACGGGTCCGACTTGCATTTGCAGGTTGGCAAACCCGCGATTCTGCGAGTGAAAGGGGCGCTGCAACCGCTCGATATGCCGCCGCTCGAAGAAGACAAAATGCGCGAGTTGTGTTGGCCGCTGATGGACGAGCGAAACCAGGAGATTTTCAACAATACCGGTGGTGCCGACTTTGCTCACGTCGTCGAACACAAAGGCGAGCCCTGGCGATTCCGCGTGAATCTGTTCATTCAAATGAGCAAAATGGGGATGGTGACTCGTAAGGTCGAACGGAGCATTCCGAACTTCGAAGGACTGTTCCTGCCACCGATCCTTGAAAGCCTGTGCGTCTACGATCAGGGAATGGTGCTGCTGGCCGGCGTGACCGGTTCCGGCAAGTCGACGACGATTGCTTCAATGCTCGACTGGGTCAACCGCAATTACAAGAAGCACATTCTGACGATCGAAGACCCGGTCGAATTCGTCTACAAGGCCGACAAATGTCTGATCAATCAGCGCGAGCTCGGTCAGGATGTTTGCGACTTCCATACGGCGATGAAACATGCGGTACGAGAAGACCCCGATATCATGCTGGTGGGCGAAATGCGAGACCGTGAAACGTTCGAAACCGCCATGCACGCTGCTGAAACCGGGCACCTGGTATTCGGGACGATTCACGCGTCGTCCGCTCCCTCGACAATCGGTCGTATTCTCGATCTGTTTCCCCAAACAATGCACAGGGCGCTGCGTTCCTCGATGGGTTTCAATATGAAGGCGATCGTTGCACAAAAGCTGCTGCCAACGATTCTGGACAAACCCAAGCGCGTCCCCATCACCGAAATCATGATCTTTAACGGGACAATTCGAAAATTAATTCTGGAAGAAATGGACGAAAAGCTCCCTGCAGCGATCCGTATCGGGAAAGCTGAAGGGATGCAGCAGTTCAACGACAGTTTGTATCACTTCGTCACGAAAGAGTTTGTCAGCCGTGCCGAAGCCTTCGAAATCAGTCCGAACGTCGAAGAACTCAAGATGATGCTCAAGGGAATCAACGTGAAATCCTCGGGAATCCTGTAGTCCCGACGTTCGTCTTTACTTGACGGGCACGATCTCAAACGCATTGGTTTTCATCGCAAGCGCTTTGACGACTTCAGCATCCAGCGCGGGCAACTTCGCATGTCGTTCCTGAAGGAGCGTTTGCTTTTTAGTTTCCAGTTCTTGCTTCGGGATAAATTCGTAAACCCAGTCAGGGACACCACTGCTCAGTACGATCCCGCGAAAGATCGAGTCATGGTGGAACCGGTTTTTGTTTTCAACCGCCGATTTGACGGCTTTCACCTGTTCGGCGATCGGCCCGTCGGCCAGGGCAGCAGCCGCAAGGTTTGTACCTGCGGCAAGCTGCTCGGCCGTCAATTCAGCAATCTTTTTGCCGCCGATGCGGACTTCGTATTTTCCGGCAGCCAGCCCTGTTATCTTCAGCCGATAGTCGTTCAGTTCGTCCAGGATCGGTGCAAAAGGCAGAATGCCGACAGCTTCGGGAGGAAAAAACGGCAGAGCGTCGTCGAGTCGTGAAAATGCGACACCGCCATCTTTGGCCACGACTCCTTCAACGGTGCAGTTCTTCGCCGCGACAACAAACTTTTTCGAGGCGACATCGATCTCGACTGAAGAGACCAGCGACGGAAAGCTGAGTCCCTTCAGAATCGATGCGGCCATCAGCGCCTGGCCTGGTGGACCGGGATGAACGGCGTCACCTGCTGTGATCCGCTCGTATTTCGGACCTTTGGCACGAGCACGGTCGAGTGTTGCCAGATACGGATGAAACTGATCGACGAACAAGCCTTCGTTCTTCGCGGCGACAGATTTCACTCCGTCCGAGAACTTTTCCAGCGTCTGATTGTATCCGGTCAACGCTGTTGGTCCCTGTTCGTCGTTATCCAGCGGTTGCGGAGTTGCCCAGGCCGTGCGGATATTGGCTGCCTTGACTTGATTGGCCATCCCCTGCAGTCCGTCCATATAGGGTCGGAACGTCCCTTCTTCGAAGGCGCGATACCGTCCGTCATTCATCCCGAAGTCGACCGTCATGGCTGTAGGCTTGTAGGGCAGGACATCGCGAGCAAACCGGTTGTTGCCGCCGCCTGACGTATCGCCACCAATTCCGACATTGCGAAATGTCAGCTTCCATTTGGGAAATCGCGTGACCGTCCACATTTCGACGTAGTTGGAATACATGTGCTGTTCCGTGATGCTGTCGCCGATCATCACGACGACATCACCATCCTTGAAAAAGAATTCGGCAGCACTCGCCGCAACTGATCCGCAGACCAGTGCAACGACAACGGACAACGTCAGTAACCGGGACATTCTTCGAGCTCCTCAAAGCGGGTGATAACTTCCGAACGGGAATTCCGAATCTGAAAAAGAATTGTGATGTCGCTGATTCGTTTGAACAAGTCATGCATCCATGAAAATTGTTCTGGCAGATTGATTAGCCGCTCGGTTGAGCGACTTCGCGACACCGCCGATACACGTCGCGAAAACACTCCCCGATCCTGAAGGGATCGCAGAGGTGTCGCCGCGAGCAATTCCAATTGTAATCCATCTGTATCGCGACGTTCCGCAGTCGATGTCTGGTGGTTCGTGCACCGGTCCACTCTACAGAGATTCTGTTGATCTTCGACGAATCACGGATTCATCGAAACTGATCGGAATCCTTGCAAATCCTGAAAACGGAGTGGGTCAAAGCTCGATGACTCCTACGCCAACCCGCAGGGATGGGAAGACGGTCTTACGTGGAACCTCGACCCGGTGGTATCGCGAGTACGCTCAACCGACCGGCTAATCAATGTAGTCCCATCCGGGACAAAGATGACTGTTCAAAGGCTGTCACTTTTCCGAATGAAAATGCTTCAGAGCGCTGCCCGAGGAACCGGGCTTTGTGGGTGTGTGGAAATGCAGGGTCGAAAGAAAGTTCGCCATACGTCTCGTAATGAACGACACGCATGGCCAGGCGAACCTGGTCGAGCAGGCCAGGCGATTCCGGTTCGCGATCAGTCTTCGCTCACGGCGAGTCAGGAGATGACTCGGTCTTTGGGCCATCCACACCGCTTGAGTTTTCGCGAAGGATTCCCCATAGTTCCGACCAGTTCCCTTACTTCCGGCCAGTTATCGATTTCCGTGTTTGCCAATGCGAGCCTCTTGTTTTGATTTAGGCAAAACGTTGCCGTAAAAAAGCAAAATTGTCGCGCCGTAACACAGAAAACACAACCGACGAATCGAGAATCAATTCGGTCCAATTACGTTCGGCAGCAGAACAATCAGGGGGTTCCCTCTATGTCAATGAACGAGCGCAGTGCATCGCAATCCTTGCGGTTTGTCGCGACTCTTCCGCACGCGCAGGAAATCGGCTTGCTTGGATGCGCGGACTTTCCCTATTGGAGCGAACGTTTGGCGAAGGATGGCCTTTCTCCGATCGACGTCGGCGGCAAGGCGAGCGTCCTTGTTACCGCCCTTGAATCATCCTTCCTTGGCCTGAGATTCAAGGAGTTAGTCATAGCCGTCCAAGCCTGCCGGAATGATGAGGGATCTCGGCAGACTGGGTTCTATCTCGTGGCCGCATGGAATTCGTCCCGTGTCTTCGCGGCCATCGATCGCATTTCCTTCGCTACGCCCTACCGTCATGCGCGAATTCGAGTCCATGTGCGAGTCCCCGGCTCTCTCGCCCTGGACGGCGAGGTGGTGACCGTTTTCGGTGCCAAGATGTTCGCGGACGGCTCGACGGCGAGGAAGC
>JANXOO010000800.1 GCA_025353525.1 Schlesneria sp.
GATGTGATTTCGGTATGTGTTGCCTCACGCTGCCAGGTCTTCGTGTTGTAAATGATCCGCAAATACTCCTTCAAATCGAATTTCAGCCGGACCATTTCGGACGTCAAAAAATCGAGCAATTCAGGATTTTCCGGCTGGCTGTCATCCTTGATATCGTCGATTGGCTCGATCAGGCCAACTCCGAACGACTTCTTCCACAGCCGGTTGGCAATCGTTTTGGCAAATCGCGGATTCTCGGGTGAAGTCAACCACCGTGCGAACGCCACACGCGGCGATTCACCTTTTGCGATTTCGACGGATGGCCCGAATATCGTTTTCGGAGTAACAGGCTGTTTGGGCTTTCCATCGTCGTACCGGTAGTCGTGCGGAAGCAGAAGTTTTTGCGGCCGATCATAGACTTCAATCAGATTGCCAATAAGGATCCGGTTGTACTTTCCGCCGCCGTCGAATTTGGGATCGGTTTTCTTCAATTCCTGTTTCAGTTTTTCAACAACGTTTCCGCCGCCAAAGATCTTGTCGCCGCCGCCCCGCCGAGTTGCTGTGCCCGCCATGAAAGCGGCCATTTCGTAGAACTCTTTCTGAGTCCAGTGGTCGAACGGATGATTGTGGCACTGAGCGCAACCGATTTGCGTACCGAGAAAGATACGAACGGTGTTATTGACTGCATCAAGCGGCATCCCCGAATCACGCAGAATATAACCTGATGCCGGTTGATCCCAGATTTTTCCTTCGGCAGTCAGCATCTCGTACACGAACTTGTCGTACGGCTTGTCGGTTTCGAGCGATTCTTTGACCCATTCGCAGTACGGTTTTCCGACGACATTGTTGCTGATTTGCGCATCTTTGAGTCGCAAAATATCGGACCAATAGTTGTAGAAATTGCTGGCGTAGCCTTCCTGGCCGAGCAGAAAATCGATCAGCCGCGATCGCTTCAGTGCATCCGTGTTTGAATTGAATGCCTTGACCTGCTTTAGCGTCGGTATCGTGCCAACGATGTGAAGATAGACCCTACGCAGAAATTGCTCGTCGGTGGTAACAGAGTTCGGCGTGATGTTGTGTTTGGCGTATCCGGTCTCGATCAACGCGTCGATTTTTTCAGCAGAAGCGACGACGGATTCCCGAGAATTCGCGTCCACTTTTGAAAACGGAATCTGCCGCTCGGGAACATGCGGTGCGGGTTGGGGCTTCGTTTTTGATTTCGTATTGGCTTTTTTAGTTGCTGCGGCAAATGCCGGATTTCCGGACGCATCGCCCATCGACCACGCCACGATCACGGCAATAGTGAGGCTGAGGAAAGTAACCGCCGATCGGAAACGAACCATGCTTGCATACCTCGACTGAATCCGGTCGGATGTCATTGTTCCATGGATCATTTTACGACGACATTTCTAAAGTTCATTGCACGATTGTAACCTTCCAGCGACATAAAACGTCATCCTTTCCAACTTTTCAGAATGACACGGTCATTTGAATAATGAAATCAGAATTCAATCGAGTCACTGTTCCATATATCTTTCGATACCTTATCTTTGGATCCGATCCATTGTTGTGGCAACAACCCCGAACAGAGTTGCCGGTATCCGACGTATGATGTCGTCAATCGCGGATTGATCTCGACAATCACAGGTTCCCCGGCCGAAGTCAGCAACACATCGATCCCCACGTAACCCGCCAGCCCGGGAATCGAATGGCAAATCGCAAAGACCATTTGCCTGATTCGGTCGCCAGCGGCGACCCGGATGCAGGCTGGAATGGCTCCCCCAAGGTATTGAAATCGGCCATCGTCCGACAAATGCTGCTCCGCGATCGGCAAACATTCGATTGACGCCCCGTCAAAACTGATGTTCACTGCAACAGATAATGCTTGCCCGGTGACAAACGGTTGCATCACGCAATTTTCCGATGCACTTTCACTCTGAAACAACCGCACCGCATGTTCCCATTCATTTTGGTTCCGGACGAGGAACGTCAGGCACGATCCCGCTCCGTCTCGCGGCTTCAATACCACCGGCAGTGATTCGATCGGCGGAGGCCTTGTGAGGTCAACGGCTGTTGTCGGAATCGTCGGAATGTTTCGAGATTTAAGGTAGCGGGCCAATTGCAGTTTGTCACCGCAAAGTTCGATTGCCGCGACGGAACAATTCCACGACGCGACGCCAGCCTCGTTGACAATTCGGCATCGTGAAGCGAGCACCCCATCGGTTTCCGGTGCAATGACGAGGACCGCATCAACCTCATCCAGTATCCCGCGAAAGGCGGACGCTTCCTCGGCGGCGCCACGACACCTGACCACTTCGATTTCAGGCGGCAGCGACAAACCGGGTTCCAGCGACGTGACGACGGAATAACCGGGAAGGCGGAGGATGTCTTCTGCGACAGCAGTTAACATCAAGAGTCCTTCACGGCGCATCGACGATGACACGACCGACCCGAAGAGAGCTCCGCTGACAAGATATTCAGTCACAAAAATACGCACGCGGCCGATTCTCTCGATCATCAGGCTACCGGCAATTGAAAAAGGGGGAAACTGAAAAAGGAAACTGAACTGGGAAATGATGAATTCTACATTCTCCATGAGAAAATGAGTTCTGCCAAGTTTGTCTCAGAGAATCCGGATGCAGAAATATCTCCGGTCATAAGGGCAGATGACCTCACCCTGCTACAGGTATACG
>JANXOO010000844.1 GCA_025353525.1 Schlesneria sp.
GGTTCCGACCGGTCAACTTCGTCAACGCCCCCGATGGAACGCTCTATGTACTCGATATGTACCGGGAAACGATCGAACATCCGGCTTCGATTCCGGACGACATCAAAGCACTCGTCGATCTGGAAAGCGGTCACGACCGAGGCCGGATCTGGCGATTGATTCCACCCGATTTTCGCCGAGAACCCGCTCCCGACCTCAGCCAGGCCACCGCGGCAGAACTGGTCAACCACTTGATGTCGCCTCACGGCTGGATTCGCGACACGGCTCAGCGGCTGCTTGTCGAACACAAGGATCGAACAATCGGGACACGACTGCATCAGTTGATGATGCACGGTTCAAAGCCAGCCGTTTCGCCCGAAACAAGGCTGCATGTGCTGTGGACATTGCACGGTTTGAATGAACTTGAGGCGAACGATGTCTGGAATGCGATCGTAGATGACAACGAACATGTGCGCGAACATGGATTGAAGCTGCTGCCGCATTGGATCGAAGAACTGCCGGGACTTGCGAGCCGGATTCCGGAAATTGCCCGTGACCCGTCACCGCGAATTCGCTGGCAGTGGATCTTCACTCTCGGAGAACTGAAACCCGAATTGTCGATTTCCGGATTGAAAGCAATGGCGCGCGACGCAGCCCACGACACCGATTTGCGGATGGCATGGCTCTCGTCGGTTTACCCGCGAATTGGAGCCATTGCCGTTGAATTGCTTGCAGACGATGCCGATTCGGTCGGGCCGCTCGTCGAAGAACTCGCACGATTGATCGGGTCTGCGGCCAACCCGGCGGACAGCATCCGCCTGCTGGATGAAGTCGTTCGCGATACGGTACCGGACTCAATGCGTCATCGAACACTTCTCGCATTGGGTGAAGGAATGCGCCGGCAAGGAACCTCACTCTCGAAAGTGCTCCGTGGTTCGGGGTCTGGTCCATCGACGAACGAACGACTGTCGAAGACATTTGTCCATGCCAGTCATGTGGCTAAAGACGTTACGGAACAGGAAATTGACCGGCTTTCCGCCACGTCACTTCTGGCGCTCGCAGACTCGGTGTTGGCCGAGCAAACTCTGCCAGAACTTTTGTCGCTGCAAACATCGCCTGCATTGCAGCAGGCAGCAGTAAAATCTCTGGCTGCACACGGAACACCAGCCGCACTCAAATCGGTCCTCGAACCGTGGAAAGGATTCGCACCCGCCACGCGGCGTGAAGTCGTCGACAACCTGGTCCAGACGGTTGCCGGTGCGACGGCACTGGTGTCAAACGTCGAATCGGGCGTCATCAAACCAGGCGAGATTGAACGGGATAAACGACAGCTTCTGTTGAATCATCCGCAAGTCGCCGTCCGCGATGCCGCCCTGAAAGTATTGTCCGAACCGGTAAGCAACCGAAAACTGGTTGTCGCCAGCTATCAATCGGCACTGGAACTGACAGGAGATGCCACACGCGGCAAGCGTCTTTACGCGAAAACCTGCATTCAGTGTCACCGGGCCGGAACAGAAGGGCATCTCGTCGGGCCCGATTTTGCCAGCGTGAAAAATAAATCGCCCGATGACCTGCTCGTGGCAATTCTCGACCCGAATCGCGAAGCGCAGCCAAACTATCAGACGTATACAGCGATCACAAAACAGGGGAAACTGTACGCCGGTATCATCTCGGCCGAAACGGCGGCCAGCCTGACACTGAGGCGTGCCGAAGCCAAAGACGATGTCGTCTTGCGAGAAACTTTGGACGAACTCGTTTCAAACGGTGTTTCACTGATGCCCGAAGGACTGGAAAAGGATCTCGACCGACAGCAATTGGCAGACATCATCGCCTGGATCAAGCATGGACAATAACAAAGACGACCCGCGGCGAAATGAACTTCGAAACAGGTTTCTTGCGGGTCAGATCGATCGTCCGACGTATGACGCCCGGTTGGCCGAACCGGATGGCGGCGATTCGGCGAGCGTCGTGTCGGCATCCCTGATCGTCGATGCCGACCCGGCCTCGCAGTCGCCCGATGTGGTCATTACGGCATCCGATCCCGATTCGCCAGGAAAAAACTTTACGCAGCCAACCGCCCTCGTCACCCCCGGCGTTGAACTCGGCACGTTTCGCATCGAACTGAAATTGGGGCGAGGCGGGATGGGTGAAGTCTGGCTCGCTCGCGATCTGATCGGTGAACGAACCGTCGTCATCAAACTGCTACGTCCGGAATTCGTGCATCATCCCGACGAACTCGCGTCGGTCAAATCGATGTTTCAACGAGTCCACTCGCTGCAACATCAGAACATCTGTCCTCTCTATCTGCTGGGAAATGACAGCCGGTTTGGCTATTACGTGGTGATGAAATATGTCGACGGAACGACTCTGTCGGTGTACATGCGGCAATACATCAAGACTCACGGACGCTTTCCACTCGAAGAGGTCGCCGGAGTTCTCGGCCCGATCGCCGCAGCCCTCGATTATGCCCATTCGCAGAAGATTATTCATTGCGATGTCAAACCGCAAAACATCATGATCGGCGAGGACGGTCAGGTGGTGCAACTGGTCGATTTCGGGCTGGCCACCGAGATTCGTTCGAGTGTCAGTCGGCTCAGTTCCTCCGATGTCGAATACGGAGGAACCTATCCGTATATGTCTCCCGAACAATGGCGTGGTGAGACACTCGACGGACGAACAGACCAGTATTCACTGGCGGTTGTCGCGTATGAACTGATCGCAGGCCGCCGCCCGTTTCAATCCGCCGACCCGGCGGTTCTACGTCTGTGTGCGTTAAACGACATCCCCGACACACTGGCCGGAGTCGACCTGTCAGTCAACGCGGCCCTGCTTCGCGGCATGGCAAAATCAAAATCGGACCGGTTCCAATCGTGCTCGGATTTTGTCAGAACACTGTGTAGAAAGCCTGCAGGTATACGTCGCGAATCGGCGATCCAGCGAGCGAATCGGCGAGCCGCCGTCTGGGTCAGTCTGTTCGGCGGACTGATCGCCGCGCTCGCTGTCGTTGTCATGATCGGGCTGGTCAGCAGCCGTCTGTTACCAAATCTGTGGAATCAGTTCACTCGATTGCCTCTGCAGGGCGATCCCGACCACAAACCGGAGGACCAGAACCTCGCAAAACCTCGACCGATCGACGGCGACGAGCCTGTCCAGGACAAGTCAAATGACGACCGAACGGCAGTCAATCCCCGGTTGCGTTATCGATGGCAAACGGACCGGATTTATCTTTATGCGGTAAACATAGAAATTGAACTCGATCATGATCGGGTTTTGACATATGCCGGAAACCTCACGTATTCGATCACGTCGAAAGATCTTGTCGAACATTCCGATCGGAAGCTCCTGATCTCGTGTGATGGTCTGATGAGTCCCAAAGTCTGGTGTCGATCCGGGAAGCCTGTTAACCCGACTGACGTTGCCACTTACTCTCGCCCGATTGCATTTTCTTCGTCGGGCTCAGGTGCTGAACCAGATGGCGTCGAAACCGATTCGATGGGAGTCGTGTCCGAAATCAGGAGTACCGGGCAACTGCCCCGTTGTTTTGGGCCAGTGGCACGCCTGATGGTCGAACGACTTCCCGATAAAGACGAGCGTACGTGGTCTACCACCCGCGCGATGAGGATTGCAGAAGCAGGAAGCGTGCCCGGTCGCTCAGGAAGTCCAAACGGCTTACCTTTCGGAGTACCTTCGGCGATGCCCAATCCATTCAGGGTTCCTGGTGGCTTTGCTCCCGAACCGTTTCAGTTCCCGTTCAGCGGCCCATTTCGTGAATCGACGGCAGTCGCCGATTTTCCCGGATATGAAAAAATTGACTATGAGGCAGGCAAGCGATCCGGTGACAGTCAGCAAATTCAACGAACGGTCGAAATCAAATCCGAAGAGATGATCGGAGCTCGACCGCGCATCCAACTGAAAGGGCAAGGATCGTTTGTCTTCAATCTCAGATCCGGGTTACTGCAGCAATCGGTTCTTTCGGCAGAATTGACGGAAACCAACCCGAACAATTCAACAACAACCCCCGTAAAGCTGTCCTGCCGTTTCCAGAAAGAACAATCACGACCCATCATCGAAGCGAAACCCGCAAACCAATAGTGAACCACATTTCGCAGAATTTCTGCCCGATGACGAGCAGGGCGAATTCGGCCAACCGCGCACCAGACCGTACTTCTATAGCATTTTACGCCGTCATGCATCGGCAACGATCCGAGAGACCGGCTGTTTCTTTGAACTCCACGCGCGCATATTGATTTCCTTCCAGGCGAGCGGGGGATGTCAATCCCATGATTACTTGCGTTCAGAGTTCGGCGTTCCACCAAAGCAATCAAACGTCGAACTTTTAGTCAGTGAACGATTTGCGACTCCGGCGATCATCGCCGAACAAAATCCACGTCGGTCTTCAGGGCGTCGCCGATGTGGCGAGCATTGCCGACAGTTACAAACCGATTGCTGTGGCGGCCCGCAGGAAATGGATTGCCGCGTGCTGAAAAACGGGGACTGGCTCCGAGGCTTCCTGGTGCCTGTCCCCCTTTTTCAGCGCAGGTCAAACCCTGAGCGGTGACGAGCGATTCGACCGGACGGTCGAAGGTCTGTCGGCCACACTGGGCCTGGTCGCGACAGTCGGCAGCGGCGGATTGGCGTTGGGAGCCCAAGCAGGATTGGCCG
>JANXOO010000868.1 GCA_025353525.1 Schlesneria sp.
TGGCGGGTTGTTCGCTCGCCGAAAGTTGTCCTGCCGATCGACTTGCCACATATCAGGCCGAGTTGCGAGCGAAAGGGCATGACTTTCAGACGGTGGCCTATATCAACACGACCGCAGCGGTCAAGTCATTGTGCGACTGGATTGTCACCAGCGGCAACGCCAGGGAAATTATCGATCGGGTTCCCGCCGACAAGGAAATCCTGTTCGTTCCTGATCAGCATCTGGGACGATACCTGATTTCAGTGACGGGTCGCCCCATGATCCTGTGGCCGGGTTCCTGTATGGTTCACGAAGTGTTCAGTGTGCAGGATCTGTTGCGTGCGAAGCGGAATCATCCCGGTTCACTGGTGATGTCTCATCCCGAATGTCCAGCGAATATCCTGGAAGTGTCAGACATCATCGGTGGCACAGAAAAAATGCGAAAATACGTCTCTTCGGTGGTGGAGCCCAAAACGTTCCTCGTCGCAACCGAAGCCAATATGATCCACCCTTTGAAAAAACTCGCCCCTCAGCACGAGTACATTCCCGTGCCCGGCATTATGACATCGACGGGCGAAACGTGTGCCTGCAACCGATGTCCACACATGGCTCGAAACACACTTCAGAAAGTGCGAGATTGCCTGAAGTACGAACAGCCCGAGATCGTTTGGCAACCTTATTTCGCACAGGCACAAGGCGTGTTACAGCGAAGTCTGCTGCAATAAGGCGACCGGCAGTGGAAAATCTACCGGCTGAAAAACGGAGACCCCGGCGCGCCGGGGGTCTTCCTGGTTGTCGCGGCAGGAATGGCCCTTTCGAGCCACCCCCCGCACAGATCCGGACGTGCGGAACAACCGCGTACGGCTCCTGCCTGTGACGGTCCGTTGCCCACGCAACGTGACATGCCGTTGCCAACCAAACAAACCCTCTTCTGTTCGGGTCAGTGTCCGGGATGAGGTCATTTGATTGACAGTTCCCCTGGTCGATCCCCTTTCCTCCACGGACGCCGCCACCGATGTTTTAGCTGTGTTCGCCCGCTTCGAAGGGACGACGAGATCGTCGGAATCCTCGGTGGGGTGCATGTCGGCGGTATGGCTTCTCTCCTTGTCCGACCGTCCCATCGGCGCGTGATCGCCGCAGGGAACCAACGAGGCCTCCCGGTTTCCGCGAAGAAAGCTTCTGTCCATGCACAGGGTCTCTGACTCCGGGGCGTCAAGGCGAGACTCGCGTTTTAGTACCGCTTCATGTTGTCTTCCCCTTGACAGGACAAGGTCGACACTCCCAAGAGGTGATTTCGGAGCTCAATGGCTGGCCTGGACACTCTTCTCTCGACGCTTCGCCCAACCCCTCGCGGGGATTGACGCATGACTCGAAGCCGAACTGGTTCGCTAGTCTATTGTTCGTACAGAACTTGCATCTGCTACTTTCTTCCGGCTTTTACCAGCGCACACTGTCCCCTTTGTTTTCCCTGCACGATCGAATCGACCGTTGCTCTCTGGTGCAGTGGTTCCCCCCGCTTGCTCTCGGCTATTTGTTTTCAGTCACTTCTACTATTGCGATCACGAGCGTCTCCTCGTCCTCAAACGAGTGTAGTACTCTCGCGTCAGAGCGATCAGCGAGTCTGATGTCCCACGAATGCCATCCTGTCCGCCAATACGCCGCGTCCCATGGCCGTTTTCGGCATGCGATTGCAGGAATTCGTTTCTGAAGCCGGGTAACCGTTTTCGCGGTGGCAACGTATTGTCCAGGATGTTCTCTGTCGGCGAATCGGCGGAATTACTGCGTATCAGTTCCAGCGAGTCACCTTATATGCGCAGGATGTTCACCGATAACCGGATTTGGCTGGCTGTCATAATTGACGTGACGCTGGCGACAGCGGTAACTATACACGCCGTGCTTTGGAAACGTGATAGTCGCTCGGTGATTTCATGGGACGGATTAGCATGGTTGGCACCGCTTGTCGGGTCATTTACATACGTAACCGTTCACACCCTGTGTTATGTTCGCAAAAAATGATTCAGGCGCAGGTTGCAGAATTGATCGGCGTCGGCCAGAATTTACAGTTGCTTGTAACCGCACTTCTGAGTCGTTCGATCTCCCTTGGCGAAGTCCGGGAAGGATGCTCTCAAGATTCGCCGCTCGCCGGCGTCGGTGCACGTTAAATCTGGTCTGCGGTGAGGTCTGCATGATTTGTGTTTGTTCTCCTGTTCCTGAATTTTGAAAAGAGACGCTCAAATGAATATCTCGGTTACGCGCATTCTTTTTCCGACAGATTTCAGCGAACCGGCGAGAGAAGCGCAGCAGTATGCCGTCGCAATCGCGGAACGGTGGAACGCGGAATTGCATTTATTGCACGTTGTCGATCCGATCGCGTCCATGTCTGATACCGCTTCTCCGTATGCGGCGGCGAGAGAGCAACAGTTGCAGGTCGATGCGGGAGAAAAACAACTTGCAAGCGAGCTTGATTCGAAGTGGTCCAAACAGAATGCTTCAAAAATTTCCACGGTTGTCGGCTCCACAGTGGAAGAGATCCTTAAGTACTCGACAGACAACAAAATCGATTTGATCGTTGTCGGAACG
>JANXOO010000871.1 GCA_025353525.1 Schlesneria sp.
GACGGCGACCTCACGCGACGAAGCGCTTCGATTGTCTGACCAATTCCACGAACAACGCAGCGTTCTGCGAGCGTTTGAGTTGGCGTGGGTCTTCAATCAGGTGCAGTTACACCACTTGCACCTGACTGCAGCGAAGGCGCAACGCTTCCAGCAACTTGCCTCGCTGATCCTGTTTCCGCAAATGCAAACGCGAGGCAGCGAAGCGGCTTTCCGAGCCAATCGACGTTCGCAAAGCGGGCTGTGGCGTTTTGGAATTTCCGGTGATCGCCCGATCCTGCTCGTGAACATTGAGGAAGTCGAGCATTCCGAGTTTGCCCGCGAATTATTGCTGGCGCAGCAATACTGGGAGCACCTCGGACTCACCGTCGATCTGGTGATTTTGAATACGCATCCGGGAAGTTACCTCGACTTGTTACAAGAGTTGCTCGAACAAATTGTTCGCGAAGCACCGCAGCGACCGAATGAAATTCATAACTCGATCTTCCTGTTACGAGCCGCTCAATTTCCCCCGGAAGACCGATGGTTACTCGAAGCGACTGCAAGTGTCGTGATCGAAGCGCGACGTGGCTGGCAGACGGTATTGCCCGCGCCGGTAAAAACGGTCGAACGCCGTGCCGAAGACCCGAATCAATTATCACAAACCAGGCCTGGCCGAAATGGTCAGATGCCTGTTCTTCGAAGTGAATCCGCTCCGCAACGGGCAGGTTCGCCCCGGACTGTTGCCGACCCGTCAGTAACGTCTGGCACAATCGAGAACCCGCCCGAAAACCGGCTTGAATTCTGGAATGGCATCGGCGGATTTGCGGACGAAGGACGCGAGTACCACATTCGACTGCATAATGATTTTCCCACGCCCGCTCCATGGTCTAATGTCATTGCCAACCCCCGATTCGGCTGCCTGGTCACTGAAGCGGGCGCGGGGTATACGTGGGCAGAAAACAGTCGGCAGAACAAACTGACGGGTTGGTCGAATGATCCGGTGACAGACTTCCCTTCTGAAGTATTGTACCTTCGCGACGACGATACTCATGAAGTCTGGCTTCCGATCGACAGGCGTTCGGTCACTGAGCACAACGCGTGGGCTCATCACGGTCAGGGATATAGCCGATTCATCCGCACTGATCGCGAACTTGAACAGGAAGTGCTGATTTCGATTGCACCGGAAGATCCCGTGAAATTCATCGTCGTGAAAATCCGCAATCGGGGCCGAGTCGATCGTCATCTGACTGCAACGTTTTATGCCGAACTTGTAATGGGGGTCAGTCGCGAACAGACTCAAATGCATCTGATCTCGGATCTGGACCCGGAAAGCGGGGCGCTCCTGATTCGGAACGCGTACCATCCGGCGAGTCCGAATCAGGTCACGTTTTTGCAGGTCATCGGATCACAAGGTTCCTTCTGCGCTGATCGCGCGAAGTTTCTCGGTCGTCACGGAGATCTGTTCGACCCGCCTGGGCTTCAAACACAATCTCTGTCCAAGGCGACCGGGGCCGGGTTGGATCCGTGCGGGGTCGCGCAAGGCGCGGTCAGTGTGAAGGGCGGAGAAACGGTTGAAATTGCATTCTTGCTGGGCTGCGGAGCAGATCTGGCAGAAAGTCAGGCCGTTCTGAATCGCCACGCGTCGATCGCAAGTATCAGGGATGCTGTCGAACGAACGGTGACTCTGTGGAACGGTGTTTTGGGTTCGATTCAGGTGAAAACGCCGAATCGTGCGCTCGACATCCTTGTGAATCGCTGGTTGCTATATCAGGTTTTATCGTGCCGGCTGTGGGGACGGTCTGCTTTCTACCAATCGGGCGGTGCATACGGCTTTCGAGACCAGTTGCAAGATGCGATGGCGCTTGTTTACTGCCGGCCCGATTTGACGCGTGAGCAGTTGCTGAAAGCGGCAGCACGACAATTCCACGAAGGGGATGTCCAACATTGGTGGCACCCTCCGACGGGAGAAGGAACGCGAACTCGCTTCTCGGACGACTTGTTGTGGTTGCCCTATGCGGTCGCTCAATACGTACTGGTGTCAGGTGACCATAAAGTTCTTGACGAACAGGTGCCCTATTTGCATTCTGCGGCGCTGGCCCCCGACGAACAGGAACGCTACGAGCTGCCGCAGGTCTCATCCGAACGAGGTTCGCTTTACGAGCATTGTCTGCGCGCGCTCGAGCGGGCGTTTCGTCTGGGAGAACATGGGCTGCCACTGTTTGGTTGC
The DNA here is from genome assembly GCA_025353525.1 of Schlesneria sp. Lineage (GTDB taxonomy): Bacteria > Planctomycetota > Planctomycetia > Planctomycetales > Planctomycetaceae > Schlesneria. Next base: position 2,207 of record JANXOO010000871.1, read on the forward strand.
GGTGACTGGAACGACGGGATGAACCACGTCGGTTTCGGCGGGAAGGGAGAAAGCGTTTGGGTCGGTTGGTTCCTGTTGAAATTGATCGACGACTTTTTTCCATTGATGGAAGAGCGCGGTGACCGGGACGCTGCGGACCGTTTTCGGCAACGCTCATCGCAATTGCGCGTTTCCATGGAGCAAACGGCATGGGACGGCGATTGGTATCGCAGGGCATATTTTGACGATGGAACTCCTTTGGGATCACAATCGAACGACGAATGTCAAATCGATTCGATTGTGCAATCCTGGGCCGTATTGGCGAATGCCGATTCGGCGCGTACCGATCGGGCACTCAACGCGGTGTTTGAACGGCTCGTCTCGGAAAAAGACCGCCTCGTGAAGCTCTTCGCACCACCGTTTGACACGACCGAACTGGATCCGGGCTATGTCAAGGGCTACCTGCCCGGCGTTCGCGAGAATGGAGGTCAGTATACTCACGCCGTCGCATGGCTGATTGGCGCGCTTACGATCAAAGGCGACGGCGAACGGGCGATGCAAATATTCGATTACATGAATCCGGTTCTTCACGCGAGAAATGCGGATGAAGTGTCAAGATATCGCGTTGAGCCCTATGTGCTGGCTGCCGATGTTTATTCGATTCCACCGCATCAGGGAAGGGGAGGTTGGACCTGGTACACCGGATCTGCTGC
>JANXOO010000886.1 GCA_025353525.1 Schlesneria sp.
ACAAAAAAATCAGGTTGGGCCATCCAAAGAACTGATTGAAGGCGGGAAGACCGGCCTGGAACGCATGAAACTGAATCGCGAGCAACAGCCATGAACTCGCTACAAATCCCATCGCCAGAACTGCGGTAACCGGGTGATACATCCAGCGGGTCCACGGAACCATCCGCTTCAAAAACTGGTCCGGATCCCAGCCGGGAAGCCGCAACGAAAGGATATTCGTCATGGCGCTGAACATTTTTTGTCGCTGTTTCTTGCGCTTTTGATCGATGCGCGATTCGGCCTGACCGGGTCGAACGCTGTAAGCAAGGCCTTTTTGATGCAGGTCGGCGACGAGCATCTGAGTGTCGGTCAACGTCGGGCTGATCGCCGGAAATTCCCGGACAAGTTCATCGCGAATTGTCTCCAGATTCTTGCTTCCGTCGAGCATCCTCAGGACGCGGTACTGGTCGGCTCGCAAGCGGTGGTATGTCAGCCCTACGGGATCCTTGATGACAAAATGCGAAACACCCTGAAATTCGATCCGCTTCACGACAAGATCCTGTCGCCCCCGCAGCGGAACGGGCCGCTGGGACGATCGCATCTCTTGTGTGGGGACCGCCATCGACATGGATTGTCACTCGTGTGTTAATTGGATCGAAGGTTCAAAAGGTCTGTGGGGATGGCGGTTGCCTTGTGCAATAGACGCTGTCCTGGATCCACCAGATGACTCGAACGAGTGACTTCAAGGAATTGTCAGCTGTTGCTACGTCCTGGCATCTCCGGATTGCAATCAAACTCCGCTCGGAAGGGTCTTGATTCTGACTTATTGACCTGCGCCTGTTTTGGAAACATTCGGCAAGGAATTGTCCTGTTGAATGGCAGCGGCCACCGGTTGTTCGTCGATCTCGATTTCCATGTCTGCGGATAACCCCGCTCGCAGGATATTGTCCCGGTTCTTGACTTCAGCATAGATTCGGGTTTCGTGTTTGACCGGATCAGAGACGAGATCGACGAAAGTGATTTTTCCTTCAAACACTTCGTTCTCGCCGGGAAGGTCATAGTCTGCCATCTTGAGTCGCACAAAGACTTTGGAACCCTGTTTTGCAAAGCGAAGATCATTGAGTTTAACACGCCCTTCCACACGGACGCGATCAGTGTTGACGACATCTGCGACCGGATCGCCTTGCCTCACGGCTTCGCCCTTCTTTTTATAAATCTTCGTCACAACACCGTCGAACTCCGCAAGTACAGAATAAGTCTTGAGTTCTGCGGCCGTGACCAGTGCATTCAGCTTGTTCAGCGCCGATTCGTGCCTGGCCTGCTCGATCGACAGTTTGGCCTTGTCGACGGCCAATTTTGCCTTGATCACTTCCATCTGAGCAACGGTTTGCCTCGAACCTTCACTCTCTTTTCCCGGAAACGACTCATTGGCCTTGTTCATAATTTCGAGTTCTTTTTCGGCAGACTCTTTAGAGGCCATTGCGAATTTTATTTCGACCTCGTTTGAGGCTTTCTTTTGTGCCGCGTCGAGATTGGCGATCGCGACTTCATCGGCGATCAGAACGACCCGATTTCCGCGGCCGACGGTATCGCCTTCTTTATATTCCACATGCTTCAGGATCCCGGATCGATCAGATGCCAGTGTCACATGATCAAGGAGCGCGATCTTGCACTTCTCGACGCGAACGAATTTCGGAGGTACCGATTGACTTTGTTTGTCATCGGCTGCCGACGTTGTCGCGAGAAGCATCAATAGACTGAGGCAAGGAGTGACGGCTCGTTTCATTGCAAGATTCCTCATCGGACATCGGGGAGACAATTTCCACTTACGTTCTATGGTCAATCGCCATACATGGCAACTCTGGTTTTACTCCGTGCCGGAATTTGCCGTAAAACAGGTCAATGTGGTCGGCGCGAGCTGAATCCGTTCCAGGATCATGTGAACGTCGGAACGCGCATTTTCGTGTTTGATAGCTTCGAGGGCCTGTTGACATCGGTTGTAAAAACCGATCTTGAGCAAAAACTGCCGGTACGATAGAACCCGCGCACACGTCTCTTTTGTCACAGTTCCCCTCGTTTACAATTCCCGATCGATTCGGCACGGAGACTCCACCGATGCGAATTCTGCTGTTCATTGCCGGTGTCATTTGTCTTTCCACGGAAATGACTGCCGCCGCCGAAGACCGCAAGTTTCCGTACGAAGCTGTCGTCGTTGCTGATGATGGCGAAGAGGTCCTCAGCGGGCCGGGGAAAAAGTTCTATCCGACTCAAAAGCTGCAAAAGGGGGACCGTGTGATGGTCCACCGCCACGACTTCGGCTGGTGTATGATCGCGCCTCCGCCAGAAAGTTTCAGTTGGGTCCGAGCCGACTACGTTCAGCGAAGCGCGGGCGAGACGGATCGCGGTGTTCTTAAAACGAGTCGAGTCGTCGTTCACGTTGGCAGCTCGTTAAATCCGGACGATTTCATGATCGTCCAGGGAAGCCTGTCAAAAGGTGACCCGGTCGAAATTATCGGTGAACGCGAATTCCGTTTCGATGACGGAGCTCGCTTGATGTACAAGATTCGCCCGGTCAAGCTCGAATGGCGCTGGATCGCCCGAAAGTCGATCGACGCGGTCGACTCGATCAAGTCCGATCCTTTTCCTGCAGTTGGGCCAAATCGAAAGAAACGTCGCGGTCCCGTCGCAGACAAGATGGATGCCGACTATTTCGCTCGTCCCGTTTCCACGAACCCCGCACTCCGGGACGACGATAGCAATTCGTCCTCGAATCCCGAATCACTGTCGTCGGATGGCGAAGCGATACGACGGACCGGCCCCGGTTCCGATCAGTCGGTGCCCGGACGGCAAAAACTGAACGAGATTGATGACCGGTTCCGGGAAATGATTCGGCAGGAACCTCCCACATGGGATCTCGATTCGCTGGATTCGCAGTATCAGCAACTCGACGATGATGTCGGCGAGGCATCATTGTCGACACTGATCAGGCTTCGGCAGGATGCCGTTAAACGATATCGCAAGATTTACAAGGATTACGTCGACTTCAATACCATCACATCCGAGACCAAACAGCGCGATGCTCAATTGATGACGCAACAGCCAGCGACCGGCTCGCAAAACACAATCGCGACTTCGACAGGTACGGCACCGCAACAGGCCGGCCCGCCACTTCGTCCGTCACCACAGCAGCCTGCAACCGGTTCGTCGCCACAACCGACACCGAATGGCGGGGTTCCTGCATTTGATGGAGCCGGGATCGTGCAGAGGATGGCGAAGTCATTTCCTGGCGGACCTCAATTTGTGCTGTTGGCGCCAGACGGACGAATGTTGAGTATGCTTCAGCCAACACAGGGAGTCGACCTGAATCGGTACGTTGGCCGATCCATGGGTATCATCGGCCAGCGAATGCATCGTGACGACTGGAATACCGATGTCATTGTGGTTCGCGACCTGAAGCCGGTTCAGCTTCGAGGCAACCGCTGACCGCAGCATTTTTTGCGCAAATTCTTGAGATACAGTGTGCGGTCTGAATTGAGATCGTGACCAGATCCGGCGACAATCTGAAAATGCCGCGATGCTGAAGTGTCTGTTCCTGATGCGGAAACCGACTTCTCATCGAAGCCTCAAACCGGTCAGCGAGCAAAAATATGTCGCACGATGTCTTCTACCCCCGACAGCCCCGAGCGGCGGCGGTGTTGTCGCTGATCGGAAATACTCCCCTCGTTCCATTGCGATTCGAGGCCGAGAACCTGACGATTTACGCCAAATGCGAATTCATCAATCCCAGCGGAAGTATCAAAGACCGGCTGGCAAAAACAGTTCTGGTGGATGCAGAGCAGCGAGGCCTGCTGAAGCCCGATTCGATCATTCTCGAATGTTCGAGCGGAAACACCGGAATCGCGTTGTCGATGCTGGGGGCCGCGATGGGTTACCGCGTTGCGATACTGATGTCTCAGGGGGCCAGTGTCGAACGACGGCATCTGATCCGTCAATTGGGTGCCGAATTGATTCTGTTCGAAAGTGAAGGTCACTACGAAACGGGGATCGCCATGTCGCGCGAGATGGCGGAAAAGGACAGCCGGTACTTTCTGCCTCGTCAGTTCGAGAATGTCCTGAACGTAAAGGACCACGAAATGCATACCGGCCCCGAAATCATTCGCCAGCTTGACGGGCCCGTTGACGCATTTGTCACCGGATACGGGACGGGCGGGACACTCGCCGGGGTCGGCAAAGCGATCCGAGCCCACTTTCCGCAGTCGAGGATTTGTGCGATGGAGCCGTCAGAAGCAGCGCTCTTGCTGGGCGAAATGCCGTGTTGCCATCACATCGAGGGGATTGCAGACGGATTTCTGCCGCAATTGCTTCAGCAAGCGCCTCTTGACGGCGAGGTCAAAGTCAGCAGCAACGATGCCATGACGATGACAAAGCGATTGCACCGTGAATTCGGCCTGTTGGTTGGCACATCTTCAGGTGCCAACGTCGCCGCCGCAATGACGCTCGCCCGCGAAATGGGCACGGACAAAAGGGTCGTCACGCTTCTCTGCGATCGTGCCGAACGATACTTCAGTACCTCGCTGTTTGACCGGATTCCGTCCGAAGAAAAAGCGTAACCCTGCTTTCGCAGACTGTCTGGTTGCTGTTCGGTGTTATGCGCGGGGCACGCGGTTAATCTGCGCATAACACCGAACCTTCATCGCGACTAATCGCTCTATGACTGTGAAAACACGACGTACGACCAGCCATCGTCGAGTTGCACAGGTGACTCAAGCGAGGAAACCGAGCCGGTTTTTCGTTGTGCGGGATGTGATCGGCGATAAAATCGACCGATTTGAAGAAGCACGCCTTGACTCGGACGGACAGAATGAAATTCTTACGCTGAAACAAAGTCGTTTTTTTTGATCCGAACGTTCCCCTGAAGGTTTGACGACTGTGTACTGGTATGCAGGGCCAGATTCCCGTGTCGAAGCAATGATTTTAAAAGTAATCCGGATTTTTAGATGAACGCGATTCTGGAATTCATACAACATCAACTGGCCACCAATCAATTGTTTGGTGGCGGACTGATCCTGATGCTCGGTGGCGGATTGCTTGCGTATTTCCGGGAAGTCCCCTCACGCATCTGGCAGTGGATGCGCCGGCGCTGGCTGATCGAAATTGATATTCTGGATCGTGATCCTGCTTTCGAATGGGTCGACAAATGGTTAGCTCAACATGCGTATTCACGAAATCGGGCTCGCAGCCTGACTGTCAAGACGGTTTACGTTGACTACAGCGAACGTCAGGCCGATCCAACGATCGATGCCCGTCCGCGGATCCTGTTTTCGCCTGCTCCCGGCGAACACATTTTCTTCTATCGCGGCCGATTAGTCATCCTGAATCGCGTTCGGCCCAAACCTGATGCGTCGAATTCGCAGCCAATCAATGCGCGAGAATCGTTCGCAATCCACATTTTCAGTCGTGATCGAAGTATTGCCCGGCAACTGATTGAAGATGCTCGCGATGTCGCATTGCCCCCCGGTGACAATCGGCTTGTCCTTTATCGAGCCTCGTATTCGTCGTGGGACGAACAGAACAAGCGTCTGCCCCGACCTCCGGAATCAGTCGTGTTGCGAGCCGGTTTGATGGAAAGCCTGATCGGCGATATCCGCGACTTTCTTGTTCGCCGATCCTGGTACGTCGAACGAGGAATTCCATATCGTCGGGGCTATTTGCTATATGGTCCGCCCGGCACGGGAAAAAGTTCTGCGGTTCTGGCGATTGCGTCGGCGTTGAAGATGGACATCGCCATACTGAGTCTTGCCAATTCGTCGCTGGACGATGACGATCTCTGTCAGTTACTGG
>JANXOO010000890.1 GCA_025353525.1 Schlesneria sp.
GGAACCGTCCCATCCCGAGTGGTCGGCGATGTTCTGAAGCCGAACTCGCTCCGCCGAAGCAACGATGTACGCCAGCTTCGAATTCTTGGACATCTCGCCGTAGTCATTCAGTGCAGACTGTTTGTCGTAGGGAATCTGCCAGAACTCGTTGTAAATCGGAATTGGATGCTGCGCCGCATTCACCTGAACAGCATCCCAGAAGTTCTTCTCGAACAAGTCGAATGAATAAATGCTGAAGGATTGATCCGCCGTTGTTTGTTGCGTCTCCCGTTCGGCCAGCTCGAAATAGTGCATCGCGGCAAAGAAATCCCACCCCCGCAGGTACGCCCTTGCGACGTCGAACGCGATCGCTCCCTTGTGCATCTCGCACGGAGTGCCGCTCTGTTCATACGCCAGGATGTGTGCATAGTTCTCCCGAAACACTTCGGCAGCGAGCCGGAAGTCGCCCTGTGCGATGGCGAAATTGATGGCGTCATTCATGGGACCAACCACCTTGTTGTCTGCAGCTTGGTCACGCCCAGTGCGCGGACGCGCCTGCAACGCATCCCGCATGGCTTCCTCGGTCATCAGTCTAACGCCCAACCTGCCTTGGGCCATGAATTGCCACGGGGTTTGAGCGGCCATCAGCGGCGGCCGGTGACCGCAGCGCAATGCGAGTGCAAATGCCCGCATTGCGATCCAGTTCAAGACGTTTCCAAACACGTTCAACATGCCATGTCCTCGCTGCTGATGTCCGTACTTTTTACATCCATTTCTTACGCGACCGCTGCCGAGGTCTCACCGCCGGGCCGTTCCTCAAGTATGTTGCGGAACAACGCGATGAGTTTCGCCCATTCCTCGACAATCAGGCCGCAGATGATCGCCTTTGCATCGTTACAACCACTCTCGAATTCGTCGTCCGTCCGGTCGCGAATCCGTTCGCGGTACCCATTGCCCTGTCCCCACTCCCCTTCGCACAGCCGCCAGAATTCGTGGTGGTGCCCCAGGATCTGCTTGAAGGTTTCGAGCCCGGCGGTTTGGAGCCGGTTGAGGGGAAATCAATGGGGACATTCTACCTTTCGTTTAAGTGACCCTCATCTCAAGGGAGAATATCCGGGTACGTCCCTTCATCGCAATCAACGGTGCGTTTGAGAGACTCTGAAAGAGGGAAGACGGATTATTGTCGTCGAGCTCAGTTGATGTCATTCCTTATACTGCCGAGGTTCCCACTTCCGAGTTACGTTGAACAAAGGGTTTATTGCCGTGGTTTTTGGTCCGCAGGACTACGCACTTAAGTTGGATGCGTCTGAATTGCGGTCCGCTGAAACGAAGAAAGCCGCAAGTCATTCAAAATGAATGACTTGCGGCTTCAGCTCCCCGACTAGGGCTCGAACCTAGGACCTAGCGGTTAACAGCCGCTCGCTCTACCTATTGAGCTATCGGGGAATTTTTCATCTGCCGCGTGTGATATTGAATTCGCCTGCTTGTTGCAAGTCCAGCCGATTTCAAAAAGACGCAAAAAAACGCGGACTTCGTCGATTTTTCGGATCTCCGGGTTTTCCTGACCTTCTCGCGTGGAATCTTATCGCCAAATCGTTGCACCAACTTCTTGTTTTTCTGCGCGTCATGCAGGTTTTACTCGAAAAGAAAACTCTTTGCCTGAATTTCTGGACGTGATTTCGCTTGCTCACCGTTGTGTTCGGATTCAACGCCACGGCCCCAATCGCGATGCTGCTTGCCGCCTGGGCCGGGGTCGTGTCAACGGCTGTTTTACGTTTTATGGCGATCAGACTGCGACTTTGACGACGACTTTTACGACTTCGCCCGGCGTTGGTGGCGATCCGACAGCTAAACCGGGTGCGTGGATGTCATCGGGATAGAAGATCATGAACGTTCCGGCTGGCGCGTCGAATTTCTCGGCTCCTGGTTCGTAAAAAACGACATCCTTTTCTTCCGAGTACGGCGACTTGATGGCCGGGGCTTTTGACAGCGGAATGTACCCGAATAGTTCGTGACCTCCTGCGACGAATTGAACGTCGATGTATTTGCGATGTGATTCCCATACCGCCTTGTCCGGTAATTTCGTCTGGTACCGATTGACGATGCTGATCAGTTTCTTTCCGTCAAGTTCATACTGCCCGCTCTCCACAAACGTGAAATCTGTGCTGCCGATGTACTCGATCGCTCGCACGATCCCTGGCGACAGGTGCATGTATCTGGCGTAGTTCCCGATGTGATCGACGATCATTTCGCGGCCTTTCCCTGGACAACAGATTGCTGAATTCGACCGAGCGTAATGCCGTTGCCGCGCGGAGACAAGGGCTTGAAGCTCAACTTGAGAAGCTTCAATATGACATTCGACACCAGGATTCAATCATCGATTATTCGAATGGCCGACCCGATGGGCCTCAATGCGGTTTTTTCGGAACG